>JAYTLA010000077.1:0-6465 GCA_043729825.1 Ferruginibacter sp. | reverse complement strand
TTGATACAACAAGGATTTATTGAACGAATTGGCTCTAGAAAAAATGGATATTGGAATCTATTAACTAACAAACAAGATTAAAATATCTATTAAAAGTATAGTACAAAGTATACAATAAAGTATACAATAAAGTATACAATAAAGTATACAATAAAGTATACAGTAAATACTATAACCATTCAAAAACAAGAATTTATTGAGCTAATTGGCTCTAAAAAAAATGAGCATTGGAATTTACTAACAGAAAAAAATGATAATAGAAATTAAAAATAGCTTTTAAAAATAGCTTTTAAAAGTACGGTGTAAAGTATGGTGTAAAGTATGGTGTAAAGTATAGTGTAAAGTATAGTATAAAGTTCACTGTAAATACTATAGGGATTGAAAAACAAGGATTTATTGAACGTATTGGCTCCGATAAAACTGAATAATTGAATGTAGTTACAAAAAAAATGAGAAAAATATCTTTTAAAAGTACGGTGTAAAGTTCGGTGTAAGGTTCGGTGTAAGCTGTTGTTAAGTGAAGACAAACTCAAAGACCAGCAGAACTCTTTCTTATCAATTTTTAATAGAAATTGCAATCAATCAATTTGGTTTATACTAACATCTACTTTCTTATAACGCTTGGTTTTATACAAAAGAATACTTTGACTTATCCTACATGTAGTATTTTGAAAGAAAGCATAATAAAACAATAAGTTCATAAAAATGAAATAGTTATAATTTTGCAACGCTCCGTTGCAAAATTGAAAAAGCACTTCAACTTAAATAATTATTGTATATTTTACAAGTAGATGCAATTTTATGTAAGAATTATACACAATTAGAAAGAAAAAATTTTCCAATAATGGCTACTAAAAAAGATGATAGCGGTTTTGCCTCTATATTAGAAATAGCAAAAGCTGCCGAACAACTAACCTTGCGGGCAGTAGGCATATACAGTGTGGAAGTAGAAAATATTATTGAAAGTAATACCAAAAACCAGCAAACTATAGAGGGATGCTTAGATGGGATGCTCGATTTTTGTGGCGATAAAAAAATGCTACTCCTCTTTAAAAAACTATGTAGGTATTATGTCTCTATAAACCCGAGTGCAGTGGTAGATTACATAAATATATATAGAGAGCTGTGGGATAGTGAAGACGTTTAATGGAGTAAGCAAATAAATGGTTACATAATGACAAGTGCCTAAAAAACGCCCCAAGGTGAGTAAAATAAATAAAACACCTACAACTTCCTATTTTAACTCCTTCATCTTTAATTATAAAAGTTCATAAAACTTGGATGCTTAATATTATCTTTGAAACAATTGAAATGAATCAATGAATTTATCAGACCCGTTTAAAATACTAGCGCCTAATGAAAGATGGGCACCTTCACAAAGCCAATTAGATACATTTCAAAATAAATATGAAATGTTGCTTGCTCCTTTGGTTTATAAAATTAGATTGGCTGTTGCTACATGGCGGGATGAAGATTACAAAGGCGCTTCTAACACCTCTAAGTCCTTGCTAAATTTTTGGTTCACTCAAGAACATCTTATTGGGCAAAATAAATTCAGCTTTTTCTTTTCTCAAAGAGAAGCTATTGAATCTATCATTTATTTGTATGAAATTGCCAAGGCTAAAGATAAATATGAGTTAATGCGGTTCGACTCTTCTCAAAGAATGAGCACGGGTATGTTTGATGAAAACTGGACTCGTTATGTTATAAAAATGGCTACTGGTGCCGGCAAAACTAAAGTGATGGGCTTAACGTTAGTTTGGTCTTATTTTCACAAGCTATATGAGGCAGATAGTATATTATCAAAAGATTTTTTGGTAATTGCTCCAAACATAATTGTATTAAATCGTTTACGTAAAGATTTTGATGGATTGAAAATGTTTTTTGAAGAGCCATTTTTTCCTGAGAATGGTTTTGACGAAAAAGACTGGAAAAATGATTTTCAATTAACACTTCATATTCAAGATGATTTAAAGCCGATAACAGAATCTGGAAATATATTTCTTACAAATATTCATAGAGTATTTTTTAATGAAGAGCCAGAGCAAAATTTTGAAACTACTTTTTTGGGCGTAAAACCCAAGCCAGATGCCGATACATCGAAAGGGTTAGACCTTGGCAAAGTAATGCGCAGCGATAAAATAAAAGATTTAGTTGTACTAAATGATGAAGCGCATCACATACACGATAGCTCATTGGCTTGGTTTAAAAGTATAGAAGATATTAGTAACAAATTGAAACTAAAAAACGGGAATGGTATAAGCCTACAAGCAGACTTTTCAGCCACACCCAAACACAATAATGGAGGCATTTTTGTACAAACCATTTGCGATTATCCTTTGGTAGAAGCAATAAAGCAGAATGTAGTAAAGTCACCTGTATTGCCAGATGAAGCATCAAGGCAAAAAATTCAAGAAAAAGATTCTTCAGATTTTGTAGAACGATATAGAGATTATATTCATCTAGGTTATTTGGAATGGGAGCAGCAATACGAAGAACTTAAAAATCATAAAACGCCAATTCTATTCATAATGACAATGAGTACCAAAGAAGCAGACGCTGCAGCTGCATTTTTGGAAGATGAATATTCGTTGATGAAAAACTCGGTACTAACCATACACACCAATAATTCTGGAGAAATAAAAGAAACGGCTTCAAGCAAAAAAGATAAAGACGCATTGGAAGTGTTGCGAAAAGCTGCTGATGAAATAGATAAAGATCATTCGCCATACAAAGCCGTAGTTTCTGTATTAATGCTAAGAGAAGGTTGGGATGTAAAAAATGTAACCACCATTGTTGGGCTTCGCCCATTTGGTGCGGATAGTAAAATATTACCTGAGCAAACGATTGGCAGAGGTTTACGTAAAATGTTTTCGTTAGATATGCCCGAAAAATTGGTAGTAGTAGGTACGCCAGCATTTTTAGAATTTGTAGAGAGCTTAAAAACCGAAGGAGTAGAGTTTCAATACAGCCCAATGGGTAAAGGTAGCAAAGGCAAAAGCCCTGTAATAGTAGAGGTAGATAAAGAAAACCCAAATAAAGATTTAGATACTTTGGATATTCCCATACCACAAATGAGCCCACGAATTTACCGTGAGTTTAAAAACCTTGCTTTGATAGATGTAAGCAATTTTACAAATGAAAAAATAACACAAAAGCATTTTAATAACGATGAATTAAAAGAAATTGTTTTCAATGATATTGAAGGCGATTTTAGCCACAAAACAGTTTTTAAAAATACTACGCCAGATTACAGAAATGTAATTGGCTTTTTTACAACAGTTATATTAAAAGATAGTCGGTTAGTTAGCGGCTTCAATATTCTGTATCCCAAAGTAGAAAGTTTTGTGAAATATAAACTCTTTACCAACGAAGTAGAATTAAGTGACCCACAAACCATGCGCAATCTTTCAAAAATTGAAACAAAAAATGTTTTAAAAACCACTTTTAAAAAAGCAATTGATGAATTAACGATAACAGATAAAGGAACAGCAGAAATTAAAAATTTTATTTCCTTAAAACTAACCAAGCCAAAAGTTGCCGAAAATCAATCTTTCCTTATTCCTAAAAAATCGGTGTTCAATAAGATTATTGCCGACAATGATTTTGAAATGGAGTTTGCCGCATATTGCGAAAACAGATTTGAAGATGTAATATCATATGCTAAAAATACTTTTGGCGAAGGCGGTATAAATTTTAGCATAGAGTACCAAAAAGAAAATGGAAATATAGCATCGTTTTACCCTGACTTTTTTATTAAAACAAGTAAAAATACTTTTTTTATTGTAGAAACAAAAGGGCGTGAAGACTTAGATGATATACGGAAAATAAAACGACTCACTACATGGTGTAAAGACATAAACACTGCACAAAAAGAATATACTTATACCCCAATTTACATAAAGCAAGAAAAATGGGAGGCTATAAAAAAAGATGTAAAATCATTTGTAGATATTTGTAAACTATTTGAAGTAAAATGAACGAAATAGAATTACGAAATCATATTATAAATAATTATCCTCAAGAAAATGAGCGATGCGAATGGAAAGAGTTTAAGTCTCTTAAACATTCAGTTGCTGGAAGAAAAGGAGACGATATAGTGACCTATATTTCTGCAATTGCTAATATGAATGGTGGTCATTTAGTAATTGGTGTTGAAGATGAAACTTTAAAAATCATAGGCATTCAGGACTTTAATGAATACAGTATTGAAAATATAAAATTTAGGATAGTAGGAAATTGTACTAATCTAGATTCAGATAAATTTAAAATAGAAGAATTTAAAACTTCAGATACAAAAAAAACGATTTGGGTTTTTCATATTCCCCAACATCCCTTTAGGCTTGCTGTGTATGCGCATAAAAAAGCATGGCAACGCATTGATGATAATTTGGTAGAAATTACTCCCGCTCGTTTATCAGCAATAATAAACGAAACCATAACCCTACACGATTGGAGTGCACAAATAGTACCCAATGCTACCATTGATGATTTAGATGTAGATGCTATACAAAAAGCTAGGCAAGAATTTGTAAAAAGAAACCCCACAAAAGCAATAGATGAAAAACAATGGGACAATGCCAAATTTTTAGATAAGGCTAAACTTACCATCAATGGTAAAATTACAAATACCGCTTTAATACTATTGGGAAGGGAGGAGGCTGAACACTACCTCGGTTCAGCAGTAAAAATTAGGTGGATTTTAAGAAATATGCAGGAGCAAAATTTAGGTTCAGAAGTATATTCTATTCCATTTATTTTAAACGTAGATAAAGTATTTGCAAAAATTAGAAACTTAAATTATATATACACAAAAGTAGATACACTCTTCCCTGAAGAAATGCCACGCTACGATGTATTTACCATTAGAGAGCCCTTGCACAATGCTATTGCCCATCAAGATTATGAAATGAAAGGCTATATAAATCTAATAGAATATGAAAACGACCATCTTGTGTTTTCAAACCTAGGGCATTTTTTACCATCATCGGTGCAAGATGTAGTATTGAAAGATACCCCTCACGAAAACTATCGAAACCCTTACTTGGTGGCGGCTATGAAAAACTTAAATATGATAGAAACCGAAGGCGGCGGCATCAGAAAAATTTTTCATTTTCAAAGAGAGCGATTGTTCCCCATGCCCGATTATGATTTTACCGATGAAAAGGTAAAAGTAACTATTACCGGAAAAATTTTAGATGAAGAATTTGCAAGAATACTTATAAAAAATCCGACATTATCTTTAGGAGATATTATTTTATTGGACAAGGTTCAAAAACAAAAAACAATATCAGACACAGAGTTTAAATATTTAAAAAGGGTTAAGTTTATTGAAGGCAGAAAAAATAATAATTATCTTTCTTACAAAGTAATTATGCCTATTAGCAACGAGAAACTTAAGGCAGAGTATATGGCTAACCGGAGTTTTGATGATGGCCATTTTAAAGAAATGATTTTGGAATATTTAAAAAAGTTTGGGCAAACAAAGCGAAGTGCGATTGATAATTTAATTATTCCCAAGCTTTCAGCTGCCTTAAGCGATACACAAAAAAAATCTAAAGTAGGCAATATGCTATCTATACTTAGAATGGAAGAAAAAATTAGAAGTTTACCGGGATATTTTTGGGAATCTGTTTAAACGCTTTTTTAAGAGCTTTTAAGCGCTTTTAAGCGCTTTTTTAAGAGCTTTTAAGAGAATTAGTACATTAACATAATGAAAATGAATATTTTACAAAACATTCGTTTACATTTTAAATAAGTAGAAAATATGAACGAAAAAGATAAAGACCAAATAATAGCCCTCATTAAAGCAGGCCAAAAACTGCCCAAAGAATACATATACAAACTTTTTGCAGATGAAGAAGATGTGTTTCTTTTTTGGAATGGTAGAAAAGAAGATACCACCAATATTGCACTGCCTTTTCATAGCATAGAGCATATAGATGAGCCACGCAAAGAAGCTAAAAAACAAGGTGATGCTTTCTCTATGTTTGAAACCGATTTTAGAGGCCGCCAGCTAAAAGGCTGGACAAACAAACTGATATGGGGTGATAATAAACTCATACTAAGCAGCCTTGCCAATGGCCCCATAAGAGATGATATAGAAAAAGAAGGCGGACTAAAACTAATATATATAGACCCACCATTTGCCGTAGGTGCCGACTTTGGTTTTAATATAGAAATAGGTGGTGAAACCGCCGAAAAAAAACAAAGCATTATAGAAGAAATAGCCTACCGAGATACTTGGGGCAAAGGCATATCATCGTACCTAAGCATGATGTACGAACGACTAAAACTGATGCACAATTTATTGGCGGTAGATGGGAGTATGTATGTGCATGTGGATGGAAGAGTAAGTAGTTATTTGAAATTATTGTTGTCCGAGATAATGCTCTAAAGTTATCATTATTTTTTTTAGATACTTAACCCTGCTCACACTTCCTTACATTTCCATTTTAGTTTGCA
>JAYTLA010000076.1:0-6657 GCA_043729825.1 Ferruginibacter sp. | reverse complement strand
TGCAAACTAAAATGGAAATGTAAGGAAGTGTGAGCAGGGTTAAGTATCTAAAAAAAATAATGATAACTTTAGAGCATTATCTCGGACAACAATAATTTTAATATTAATAATATTTTTAACAACTCCCTCTCAAAAAACATTTCACCACAGCCATGCATTTATTTATATTTGCCTTGCACATATAAGTTGAACTTAATTTGTGAGCCAACAATTAAACCATTAAACAATTTAACAATTTACAATGTCTCAATCAATAATAGAACTTACCAATGTAAACATTTACCAAAGCGAAACCCTTATTCTAAGCGATGTAAACATTTCGGTAGATAAAGGCGAGTTTGTATATCTCGTAGGTAAAACAGGTACGGGCAAGAGTAGTTTGCTAAAAACTTTGTATGGAGATTTACAGCTTACCGAAGGGCAGGGGTTTGTTGTAGGCCACAATCTCCGAGAATTGACTTGGAAAACCATTCCTTTTCTTCGTAGAAATCTAGGTGTAGTGTTTCAAGATTTTCAATTGCTTACCGATAGAAATGTAAATGAAAATTTAAAGTTTGTATTAAAAGCTACAGGTTGGAAAGACGAAAAATTGATAAACGATAAAATTGATGATGTGCTTTGCAAAGTAAATTTAGAAACAAAGGGTTTTAAAATGCCTTTTGAATTGAGTGGTGGTGAGCAGCAAAGAGTAGATATAGCAAGGGCTTTGCTTAATTCTCCAAAACTAATTTTGGCAGATGAGCCTACAGGAAACCTAGACCCCGAAACAAGTGATGAAGTAATGAAATTGTTGTTTCACATAAGCAGAGATTTTGGTACTACCATCGTAATGGCTACACACGATTATGTAGTTATAGATAAATATCCAGCTCGCACTTTAAAAACTGAAAACGGAAAGGTGTGGGATAATGCTAGTGTATCGCATCACGTATAAACAAAGCATTTACTTCGTTGTTGTATAATTTTTTCAATGCAGTGCTTCGGCGCTGCATTGCTGTTTCTGCAAAAGTTTTATCAAATAAAAATAAAATTTCTTTTATAAAATCTTCTGCTGTTTCTGCTATATTGCAAAGTTCGTTTAAGCCACTACCATCCACTCCTGCAAGGTTTACCAAGCAATGCCTGCCATTGTACAAGGCGTTTAACAATTTTAATTTTACTCCAGTGTTGTTAAACGATGGCAAAATATTTATTTGTGCATTTACAATAAGCAAGTGCATGTTTTCGTCGGTTGGGCTATCTACAATGCTGATATGATTGTAATTTTTTGCAACATCTTTTAATTTTTCTGAAGGGTTTCTCCCTGCAATAATTAGCGGAATGGCTAAAGAATTAAAAACATCTTCTATTAACCAAATTGCTGCTTTTTCATTTTCATTTATAGAAAGATTTGCATGGTATAAGCAGTAAGAGCCTTTGCCTACTTCGCTTTCGAGATAATCATAGGGTAAAAATGCTGGTAAAAATCGAATTGATTTTGCATCGAATAATTGTTGATACATTGTTGAGTCTTGCGTACTCAGTGTAAAAATTTCTACTTTGTTTGTAATGTTATTTTCATATTTTTTTAAATACTTGGCTTCCTGCTTAAAATACAATTTCTTTAAAAAACGGCTTTCATTTTTTGCTAAATATTCATAATACACATGCTCTACATTAAACAATCTTAAAAATAGTTGTCTATTTGCAAAAGCATTTTTACTTACATGATACGTGCTATGTACACCCTCAAATAAAATGGCATGATTATCTTTCAATAAATTTTGTAATAATTTTTTGCTACTTCGAGATGAAACAATGTATGGAATTATAAGCGAAAAACTTAAAATACCTTTTCGCTGATAGTAGGTAACCGTTTCACAATATTTGTCTAATTCGGTTTGCTCCGGTCTATTTTTTATAAAACAATGTAAATGAATTTTTACCTCAACTTTATGCAGCCATTTTATTTTATAAAAAATATCTACCACACCACCAAAGTCAGCAGGGTAGGGCACATCGTGGGTTATTATGTGTAAGTGTTTATCCAAAAAGATTTTTATAAAATGATAAAAGTTTTTTTTCTTCGTTTTGCCAATTTAATTCTTGCCGTGCTATTATACAATTGGCTTGTAACTGTGCATACAATTTTTCGTCAGAGAGCAATTTATTTAAACTTTGGGCAATGCTTTCCTCACTTAAATCATCTATCAAAAGTGCAATTTCGTATTTATCGTTTATGGCTTTATACACTGGGTAATTTACACAAAGTTGTGGAATGCCTGCTTGCAAATAATCGAAAAAACGATTTGCCAATGAATAATAATTACTCAAACCTTTTTTTTCAAATAAAGTTACACCACAATATGCTTTTTGTGTTATTTGCAATAAATCTTCTGGTTGTATTTTACCTTTAAAAATAACTTTATCTTCTACTGCATATTGTTTAACCAATGCTTTTGTTTGTTGTAGATAATTACCTTCTCCACAAATAACTAGTTTATCATTTACGGCCTTCATAGCTGGTATTAATGTTTCAAAACTTCTGCCTTCATTTACTGCACCTTGGTACAAAATATATTTTTCTTTTTTTTCTACTGCTGGTAAATCTTTCAATAGAGCAACACTTCTTATTATATCATACTCCACGTTATACATTCGTTTAAACTCAGCTGCAATGGGTTCATTCACGGTATATCCTTTCGTAAATTTGGGCACAGTTATTTGTTCTATTTTTTTCCAAATTCTATATATAAGTGGCCTTGTTATTATTTCTTTCATTTCGCAAAAAAGCTCATGTGCATCATACACACGAGTAGCTTTTTTTAAAACAGATATAAAATAGCAAGGCAAAATCGTATCTAAATCTATGGCACAAATACCATCCATTTTTTTAAATAGTAAATAAAAGAAAAGCCTAATATTGTATTCGGCGTAGAAAAATTTTCCTTTAGTAAAAAAACAATGAATTCGTTTTTGCTTAAAAGTTGTTGCAGATAGTGGAATAGATTTTGAAAATTTTCTTCCTACCAAATTTACATCATAACCCGCACTGGCAAGGGTATTGCATATGCGTATCATGCGCTGATCGTACGTGAGATCGTTTGTAACTGTAAAATATAATGTAGGCAATGAATGTATTTAATGCAATGTAAATAATCACTTCGAAGATTGGTAAATTTTTTCGATGATCTCCACCGTTTTTAATCCTTCAGCTCCAGTAGTAAATATATGTTCATCATTTTGCAACGCAATTACTAAATTTTCATACACTTTATCGTGGTTGCTCATGCTGCCTTGGTAATAGCCATAAGCGTTTGCTGGGTTACCTTTTGGTAAATTTGGCGCATCAATACCTTCCACATTAAAATATTCTAATTCATTTAAATATTGTCCACCTACTTTTACCGTTCCTTTTTCACCAAACACAGCAAAAGAACCTTCCATATTTTTTGCAAAACTATTTACGGTATAATTTAATGTACCAATGGCTCCATTTTTCATTTCAAAAATTACTGCGCCAGTATCCTCAAATTCGATGTTATCATGCGCAAAATTGTATATGTTAGATTTTACTGTTGCTACATCTCCCAACATCCAATACAATAAATCTATAAAATGGCTGAATTGGGTAAACAATGTTCCACCATCTAAATTTTTAGTGCCTTTCCAATCTTGATAATATTCATTTGGTCTATTCCAAAAACAATTTATTTGAAAGCTATACATCTTTCCAAGCTTATCGGCATCTATCAATTCTTTTAAAAAAGCAATAGGAGGGTTGTATCGGTTTTGTTTTACTACAAATAGTTTTTTGTTGGCAAGCTTGGCTGCTTCTATCATCTGTAAGCCATCTGTTGCGTTTATGCACAAAGGTTTTTCGCAAAGTACATGTTTATTGGCTTGCGAGGCCAATATAGCATGGGTTGCATGCAGCCCATTTGGAGTGCAAATAACTATTACCTTAATATCGGTTTCTTGGTCTAATAAATTTTCTATTGAATCATATATGTTTGCATTATAATCACGACCCAATTCTGCAGCTTTTTCTACTACAATATCACAAACAGCTACTAGTCTCCCAATTTTTGCAATCTGCTCTGCATGTCTTTTGGCAATTCTTCCACATCCAATTATGGCAAACGATATACTCATATACCTGCAATATTCAAAAAAAAAGCGCAATTAACCTTATAATTCACTTTTTTTATACTACTTTTGCACTCAATTAGAAAAAAGATAAAACAAAACCGTTTTAAACAAGAAATTAATGTCGCATTTAACACTCGAAAGAAAATCTGAAATTTTCTCCACTTATGGCGGAAACGCTAAAAACACTGGCTCTATTGAAGGCCAAATAGCAATGATAACTGAGCGCATCAACCACATTTCGATGCATCTTAAAACCAACAGAAAAGATTTTTCTTCGCAGCGTGGTTTAATGATAATGGTTGGACAGCGTAAAAGATTGCTTACCTACCTTAGCAAGCACGACCTTACTGGTTACAGAGCTTTAATTGAGAAATTAGGTCTTCGTAAATAATTTATTATATGTAATCAACAAGAATTTTTTCCCAACAGTATTATACCGTTGGGATTTATTCTTTATAGATACACTCATTCTCAACAGTTGAAAAGTTCATTTTCAACCTAAAATATTTAAAAAATGTCATTTTTACAATCAAAACAAGTTACGTTCGATATCGGTGGCGGTAGAATGGTAACCATAGAAACGGGCAAAATGGCTCGTCAAGCAGATGGAGCCGTAGTTGTACGCCAAGGCAATTGTATGCTTTTAGCTACAGTAGTTGCCAACAAAGAACCTAAAGAAGGTCAATCATTTTTCCCTCTTTCAGTAGATTATCAAGAAAAATTCTCTTCAAACGGTCGTATTCCAGGTTCTTTTTTCAAAAGAGAAGCTCGTTTAAACGATTACGAAATTCTTACATCAAGATTGATAGATAGAGCATTGCGTCCATTATTCCCAGAGGATTATGTATGCGATGTGCAGGTATTGATTTCGCTTATTTCATCTGATGATGAAGTAATGCCAGATTCATTGGCTTGTTTGGCAGCATCGGCAGCATTAGCTGTTTCAGATATTCCAATCCAAGAAATGTTATCGGAAGTACGTGTGGCTAAGGTTAATGGTCAAATCATCATCAACCCAACTCGTACAGAATTGGCTACTGCAGATTATGAATTTATAATAGCCGCTACCAACAACAACATTATGATGGTGGAAGGTGAGGCAAAAGAATGTAGCGAAGAAGATTTGATTATTGCCATTGAAGCAGCCCATAAAGCCATTCAAGGGCATGTAAAAGCACAAGAAGAATTGCGTGCTTTGGTTGGAGTAACAACTAAAAGAGATTATGCTAAGCCATATCGCAACGAAGAATTAGATGCAAAAATCGTTGCATTTGCAAAAGATAAGATGTATGCAATTTCATCATCGGCATCTGCAAAGCACGAAAGAAGCGATGCATATTCTGCATTAAAAACAGAAGTAAAAGAATTTTTAGGTGAAGAATTAGCTGAAGAAGATAAAAAATTAATAGGTCATTACTTCGGAGAATTACAATACAATGTTGTAAGAGATATGATATTAAATGATCGTAAAAGGTTGGATGGCAGAGGTACAGAAGATATACGTCAATTAGAAATGGAAGTAGATATTTTACCAACCCCGCATGGTTCTGCATTGTTTACAAGAGGTGAAACACAATCGCTTACAACTGTTACATTAGGTACACCTTTAGATGAATTGTTGGTAGAAAGTGCTCACCATTCTGAATACACAAAATTCTTATTGCATTATAATTTCCCACCGTTTTCTACAGGCGAAGTAAAAATGATGCGTGGCGTTGGCCGTAGAGAAGTTGGACATGGTAACTTGGCTATGCGTTCGCTAAAGCAAATGATGCCAGGCAGCGAATATCCTTACACCGTACGTGTAGTGAGTGATATTTTAGAAAGCAATGGTTCATCATCTATGGCTACAGTTTGTGCCGGTTCGCTAGCATTAATGGATGCAGGTGTGCCAATCAAAAAGCATTTGAGTGGTGTGGCTATGGGCTTAATTAAAAAAGGAGACCAATTTGCAGTATTGACAGATATTTTGGGCGATGAAGATCATTTAGGCGATATGGATTTTAAAGTAACCGGTACTCGTGATGGTATTTGTGGTGTACAAATGGATATAAAAGTAGATGGTTTGAGTATGGACATTATGCGTAGTGCGCTTGCACAAGCACGCAAGGGTCGCTTACACATACTAGATGCTATGCACGCCACTATGGAAGCTGCAAGACCAGATGTGAAACCACATGCACCTCGTATGGTGAAGTTTACCATCGATAAAGAATACATTGGTGCGGTGATAGGGCCAGGTGGAAAAGTAATACAAGAAATACAAAGAGAAACAGGTGCTACCGTAAATATTGAAGAAGTAGACAACGCAGGTTCAGTAAGCATTTTCTGTAAAGACAAAGCTGCATTGGATAAAGCATATGCTTGGATACAAGGATTGGTAGCCACTGCAGTTGTAGGCGAAACCTATGAAGGAACAGTAAAAAGCATTAAAGAATTTGGTGCATTTGTAGAGTTCTTACCTAAGAAAGAAGGCTTGTTACACATAAGTGAAATAAGTTGGAAACGCCTAGAAACAATGGATGG
>JAYTLA010000075.1:0-7040 GCA_043729825.1 Ferruginibacter sp. | reverse complement strand
TGCAAACTAAAATGGAAATGTAAGGAAGTGTGAGCAGGGTTAAGTATCTAAAAAAAATAATGATAACTTTAGAGCATTATCTCGGACAACAATAATTTTGAAACAGAATTATCTTTAAATTTGTACCCAATGACACCCGACTACGCACATAAAATTTTTACAGACAAGCGCACCAAATACAACCTATTGATGGAAGTGCTTGCTATGGATGGCTTTTTATAGTGCATCATCTAATGCATAATCTATTGCATAATCTATTGCATAATAAAAGCTCAATAAAGATATACTGTACAAGAGTGCGACGCCAATGAAGCTGAACATAGCTGCTGTTTTTGCTCGGCTCAAAAAAAATAAAAAATTACCATGGAAACATCAACAATATTAACTGAAGAAAAAACAATAACTACTGACTTTTTACCATTACAAGGCACCGACTATGTAGAATTTTATGTAGGCAATGCCAAGCAAGCTGCCAATTTTTATAAAACAGCTTTTGGGTTTCAAAGCCTTGCCTATGCAGGACCTGAAACGGGTTTGATGGACAGGGTGAGTTATGTAATTCGCCAAAATAAACTCACGTTTGTGCTTACCACTGCATTGCGTGAAGACCACGAAATATCTGCTCATGTGAGTAAGCATGGCGATGGCGTGAAAGTGCTTGCATTGATGGTGGACGATGCTACAGATGCGTGGGAGCAAACAACCAAACGTGGTGGTAAAAATTATTTGCAACCCCAAAAATTGATGGATGATAATGGCGAAATTGTAATGAGTGGCATTCATACATATGGCGAAACAGTGCATTTGTTTATAGAAAGAAAAAATTACAAAGGTATTTTTATGCCTGGTTTTAGAAAGTGGGAAAGTGTTTACAACCCCGCATCTACAGGTTTGTTGTATGTAGATCATTGTGTGGGAAATGTGGGTTGGAACCAAATGAACCCTTGGGTAAAATTTTATGAAGAGGTAATGGGCTTTAAAAATATTTTGACATTTGATGATAAAGATATTTCTACAGAATATTCTGCACTCATGAGTAAGGTAATGAGCAATGGCAATGGTTTTGTAAAGTTTCCGATAAACGAACCTGCAGAGGGAAAAAAGAAAAGTCAAGTAGAAGAATATTTAGATTTTTATAATGGCGAAGGCGTGCAACATGTGGCTATTGCTACTGCAAATATTATTGAAACGGTTACGGATTTGCAAAGTAGGGGCGTGGAGTTTTTAAAAATTCCTGCAAGTTATTATGCAGATGTGTTAGATAGGGTTGGTAAGATAGATGAAGATTTAGCTCCATTACAAAACTTAGGTATTTTGATAGATAGAGACGAAGAAGGTTATTTGCTTCAAATATTTAGTAAACCATTGCAAGATAGACCAACGTTGTTTTTTGAAATTATACAACGCAAGGGTGCAAAGAGTTTTGGTAAAGGGAATTTTAAAGCTTTGTTTGAGGCATTGGAGCGTGAACAAGATGCTAGAGGGAATTTGTAAAAAAGTTAATTGGTGATGATTGATAGTTACTGATAATCAACTTTTTGATAATGTATATTTTTTTTAACAAAACTACTAAATTTTTTTTAATATTTTAGCATCGATAATTTCAAAATTTGGAAATTGATTTTTTAAAATTCGCTGAAGAATCTTATGCGTAAACTTAGCTATTTTTTTGTACTTGTAGCATTTGTAAATTTAAATGCATTGGCGCAACCAGGTGTGCCTATAAAACCTTTTTTAAAATCGGCAGAAGTAATTTCTAAATTAGAAGACTCTCTTAAAAAGCAATTTGAAAAGCAAAAACTTGTATGGCCTCCACAATCCGTATACTTGCGCTCGTTTAAATACGATAAGCAATTGGAAGTATGGGTTAAATCTAGCAGCAAAGAGCCTTACAAATTATTTAAGACTTACAAAGTATGTCAGCAGAGCGGTTCTACTGGACCAAAAAGAGCAGAAGGTGATTATCAAGTACCAGAAGGGTTTTATTACATCAATGAATTTAATCCAAACAGCAACTATCATTTAGCATTGGGTTTAAATTATCCAAATGCATCTGATAGAATTCTAGCAGATCAAAGCAGACCAGGCAGTGCTATTTACATACATGGAAATTGTGTTTCCACGGGGTGTATTCCTATTACCGATGCTCCAATTGAAGAGTTGTATTTATTGGCTAGCAGTGTGCGCAACCAAGGCGAAGAGTTTATTCCTGTTCATGTATTTCCTATAAAATATAGTATAGCAAAGTCTAAAGCATATTTAGAAACTGCCATGAAGGATAATCCACCCCTTCAGCAGTTTAATAAAAACATTAAAGAAGTGTTTGATTATTTTGAATTGAAAAAAGAACTGCCAATTATAATGGTGAATAAGAAAGGGGAGTATGTGTTGAATTAATGCTTAAAGTAGTCTAAAAAACGGATGCCAACTTTTTAAAAGTTGGCATCCGTTTTTTAAATTAATTCCTACAAACAGCCTGCAAAGTTTCAGGTGTTCTTTGTTCTAAAATAATATTTTTCTCGTCGGTTAGCTTTTTAATAGTTGCTTCATCATAATGCCTTATCGTGAGCAAAGATAAATCTCTCTCTACATCTACATCAAATAAAAGCGAAGCCTGTGCTGCTATTTCAGCTGTTTTTTCTGCATGCCCATCAAAACAACATACAAATGATATGGCTGTGTTTTGTGTGAGGTTTGGTTGCAATTTTACTGCATTAAATATATCGTGTAATTGTCCAAGTGCTTTTCCTTCCATAAAAGAAAAATCTTTGGAACGAAAATGTATAAGCACTTGTTCATTTTTTAAAACAATAATTGGAGGGAGATTTGCTGCTTTATTGCCATTAATAATTGTACCATGCAAACTTGTATCTAAAAAGCTTTTTACAAATAGCGGTATGTTTTTATTTTGTAATGGCTTTATTGTTTTTGGGTGAATAACTTGCGCACCATAGTAAGCCATTTCAATAACTTCTGTATAATTTAATAATGG
This sequence comes from Ferruginibacter sp., assembly GCA_043729825.1. GTDB lineage: Bacteria > Bacteroidota > Bacteroidia > Chitinophagales > Chitinophagaceae > Ferruginibacter. The sequence continues at coordinate 4,048 of JAYTLA010000075.1, read as the reverse complement.
AATATTTACCGCATCTTTAAACTTATTAGGATCTGCATTCATTACCGCAGGTACATCTTTCCATATAGTAAGGTTTTCTGCTTGCAAAATATTAGCAAAAATAGCAGCAGAGTAATCACTGCCTTCACGGCCGAGGGTTGTGCTTTCATTTTCGTCGGTAGAACCTATAAAACCTTGGGTAAGCACTACATCGTTGGTAGAAAATAATGGTAGAATATCAGTATTTATTTTACTAGTTGTAAAATCAAAATCAACAGCTGCATCTCTAAAATTATTATCGGTTCTAAAAATATCTCGTACATCCATCCATTGCACTGCCACTTTTTGCTCTACCAAATAATGTGTTACAATGCAAGTGCTAAACAACTCTCCACAACACACAATTTGATCGTAATAATAATCGTATTGGCGTACAGGCTTATCGTGAAGCATCCATTCTATTTCGGTAAAGAAATTTTTTAGTTGATCTTCTGCCGCTTTCCAATTGGTAACCAGTAAATATTTTACTACTTCTAGGTGGTTGGCTTTTACTTGCTCAAACAACAATAAGGCATCCTCTTTTCTACCATCAAAATAGGCTTCTGCAATTTTTTCCAATGCATTGGTGGTTTTACCCATGGCAGATATTACAACAAGCAGTTTTTGCGAAGCATTGTCTTTAATAATATTAGACGTATTTTTTATACGCTCAATATTGTTTATAGATGCACCACCGAATTTGAAAACGAACATACTTTGATTTAAGATTTGAGATTGTAGATTTAAGATTATTTATAATTCATTGATATTTTCAACGATTATTGCGAATTTAATGGCTAAGTATCAATTTTTAAAATCTATTATAACGCCAGTTTCTTAAATTCAAATAACTAGTCATGCCTTTTTACAAAATTATATTTACTTTGCACATCTCAAACGATTGCAGAAAAAGCATAAACCAACTTTGAACTTTTAACCTTGAACCTTGAACCTTCAACTAAGTTATGGCTACAAATAGAAACATCCTCACCCTCGATGAATTTACGATACAAGAAATGCGTGCTTTTCCGCAAGCTACGGGCGAGCTTGCTGGCTTGCTACGAGATATTGGGCTTGCTTGCAAACGGATAAATGTAGAAGTAAACCGTGCAGGCTTGGTAGATATATTGGGCAATGACGGCTCTATAAATGTGCAAGGCGAAGAAGTGAAAAAACTAGATGTGTTTGCAAACGACCAACTGATGGGGGTTTTGCGGCATGGTATTTCTTGCGCAGGTATTGGTAGCGAAGAGTTAGACGATATTGTTTTGTTTGATGATGACATTAGTAGCAAATCGAAATATGTGTGTTTGTTTGACCCCTTGGATGGTAGCAGCAATATAGATGTAAATGTATCTATAGGTACCATTTTTAGCGTGTATAGGCGTGTGAGTGAGCTTGGCAAACCAGCTACCAGAGAAGATTTTTTGCAACCCGGCAATAGGCAAGTGGCTGCAGGCTATGTAGTATATGGCTCTTCTACTATGCTTGTATATGCCACAAAACGTGGGGTAAATGGTTTTACGCTCGACCAATCTATTGGAGAATATTTACTGAGCCATCCCAATATTAAATGCCCCGAAGTAGGCAAAATGTATAGTGTAAATCATGGTAACTTTTTTGTATTTGAGCAAGGCGTAAAAGAATATATAACAGCATGCCAGAAAAAGGATGCAACCAATGGTGGCCCATACACACAGCGGTACATAGGCAGCATGGTGAGCGATGTGCATCGCAATTTAATAAAGGGTGGTATTTTTTTATATCCCAGCACTACAGATAAGCCAAAGGGAAAACTTAGATTGCTATACGAATGCAACCCATTTGCGTACATTGTAGAAAAGGCAGGAGGCAGGGCTACAAACGGTATCATTAATATTTTAGATGTTGTACCAACAGAATTACACGAACGCTCTGCATTGTTTATTGGAAGTATGAAAATGATGGAGGAGTTGGAAGGGTATATGGGTTCAAAGTTGAAAGTTGAAGGTTGAAAGTTGTGTTATTAAAAAACATTTCGCTGTGCCGTATATTTTGCTACTGAAAAAAAGCATGATAAAGAAAAATTAAAATGGTGGTACTGGAAAGATAAAGCATACAAAGAGTAATTATATAAACTTATTACTTTTGTAATGAGTTACAAATTAACCTTTCAAATTATTTTAGTATGAAATCTAAATTAATACTAATTCTCTTAGGCATATCAGTAGCTGTGTTTTCGTGCAAAAAAAAACAAGATAACATAGAACCGCCATTACCAAATGCACCCATTAATGTTTCATCACAATGGTTGGTTGATAATGTAGGTAATCTTATTTCGGGTATGGGAGATGGGCAATGGCAAAAAAAAGTATTTACTACCCAAGAACAAAATTTATTCAATAGCCTTGATACAGCTAATTTGGTAGGCACTTTAAAACCAGATTCGGTTATTGATGCACCAACAAAATTCAATTACATTTATCCTAATCCGTTTGCATCACAATTTAGGCTTTCTCTTCAATTTTCTAATGGCTTTAATGGCCAAATTGGTTTTAAATATGTAATTGTAGATAGTGTAATGAACGTTGTGGCAAAAGGTGCATTAAAAATTCAAGCAACGGCTTGTGTTCCGTGTCCACTGCAACCATCTTCAACCAATATTGCTTTTATGCCAGCAATACCTTTGGGTAAATTTAGATTTTATTTTTCTTTAAGCTCACAAGCAAATCCATTCTTCTACACTACTTGGGGTAATATCAATCGCACTCAGTAAAATAGCATTTTATTTTTTTAAAGAATAGGCTGTTTTTGCAAATATCCTACTTTGTTTGATTATCTAAAATGACCTCCAACTGATACCAATATTATTTATTGGTAAGGCTTGCTATTAATAAAATTGTATAAAACAGCAATTTGCAAAACAAATATATTTATATATGCATATAGTTTTATTTAAATATACTTAAATTTGGGTAGCAATTCCAAAACAATTTTCGCAAACAAAAACTATTAAAATGAAAAAAATTACATTATTTCTTTTGTTAATAGCCATGTATTGTGTGCAGGCCATGGCGCAACAAAAAACAGTAACCGGATTTATTACTAATGCCAATGGAGGAGTAATAGCCAATGCTAATATTTTAAATAAAAGCAATGGTATAAGCGGCATTAGTAATGCCGATGGTAAGTTTACCATAAATGGATCTATTGGCAATGTGTTAGAAATAACCTTTGTTGGTTTTAAAAGGCAAATTGTAAATGTAGATGCAGCAACTTTGCAAGTAAAATTGGAACTAGATCTTAAACTAGCGGATGAAGTGGTGGTAACCGCTTTTGGGGTAAAAAAACAAAAAAGATCTTTAGGTTACGCTACGCAAGAAATAGGTTCTAGAGATTTAACTAAAGAAAGAAGCACAAATTTTGTAAATGCGTTGCAAGGCAAAGTAGCTGGCGTAAACATAGCACAATCTGGCGGCACACCGGGTGCAGGGGCTAGTATATTAATACGGGGGCTTAGGTCATTAGAGCCAGGTTCTAACAACCAACCATTAATTATTATTGATGGTTTGCCAATGAGCAACGCTACTATTTCGGGAAATGTATTGCCAAGTGCAGGTTCAAATTCTCCCTCAAGTAGCGAACAGTTTTCATTTACAAACAGAGGTTTTGATATCAACCCAGATGATATTGAAAGTGTATCCATTCTTAAGGGTGCAGGTGCTACAGCTTTATATGGTTTAGATGGTGCCAATGGAGTTATTGTTATTACTACTAAACGTGGTACACCAGGTAAATTAACCCTGAGTTTTAATTCATCGCTTACCATGGATGGGGTAACTAAATATCCTGATGTGCAAAAAAAATATAGAGAAGGTTTTAATGGAAGGCTGAGGTATAATGCCGATGGTAGCCCATTGCGTTTTCAAACTTTTGGCCCACCAGTAACGACTGAACCATTCTATAATAATTTTAAAGATTTTTTTGATATTGGTGTTCGTAATATGAATACACTTTCATTATCTACTGGTACAGAAAAATATACATTTTA
>JAYTLA010000074.1:0-12201 GCA_043729825.1 Ferruginibacter sp. | reverse complement strand
GTAAGCAAAACTGCAAGGGTTGGTTTGGCAGTAAGTACAGATAGTTTGGATATAGTGGTAAACGAAATTTTATTTAATCCAAAGCAAAACGGTGTGGACTATGTAGAGTTTTACAATCGTAGCAAAAAAATACTCAATCTTAAAAATGCATTTATAGCAAATAGAAATGCCATGGGTATTGTATCGAGCATTTATCAATTTACTACCGAAGATTATTTATTTTTTCCTGAAGATTATATTGTGGTTACAGAAAATGCAGAGATAACCAAAAGAGATTTTGTAGCCAACGATCCCAATGCCATTTTACAATTAAATAATCTGCCTTCTTATAACGATGGCGATGGTGATGTAATTTTATTAAACGAACAAGGAAAAATTGTTGACGAAGTAGTGTATAATTCCAAATGGCATTTTGCATTAATAAGTAATGAAGAAGCGGTATCGTTAGAGCGTATAAATGCAAATGAGCCGAGTGTACAAAATAATTTTCATAGTGCAGCAAGTAGCGTAGGTTATGGTACACCAACCTACAAAAATTCGCAAAACAATATTGATGCCGAAGCCAAAGGCGATATTACCATTACGCCAGCAATCGTTAGCCCCGACAACGATGGGCAAGATGATTTTGCAACCATACAATACAGTTTTCCTGAATCTGGCTATGTAGCCAACATTACTATTTTTGATGCCACAGGACGTGCTGTTCGTTTCTTAGAACGCAATACCCTTGCTGGTGTAAAAGGTTATTACCGTTGGGATGGGCTTGGCGAAAAGCTACAAAAACTTCCTGTTGGTATTTATATTATTTACACAGAGGTTTTTAATTTAAATGGCAAAACAAAGAAGTTTAAAAATACAATTGTGCTGGCGAGGAGGAATTAAGAGAAAAGTTTCGAGTTGCGGGTTGATGGGTTACGGGTTATTTTTTTACGCAAGTATATTATTTTTTCAAACGTCTTGCTGTAAATGGCGCTGTAAAATTCACAAATTGAAAAAGTCGTGATAAAAAATATTTTTACGCTTCATCAAAATTTAATAATTCGCTCAATGTAATATCTAGCGAGCGGGCAATGTTTTTTAATGTGCAAATGGTTACATTAATTTGTCCACGTTCAATTCTTCCTACTTGCTCTGCATAATTATCCATTGCAACTCCAATATCCAATTGACTAAACCCTTTACTTTTTCTAAGTGCTCTAATCCTTAGGCCAAGCTTTTTTAAAAAGATTTTATTGATGTTGTTTTGCACTCTGCAAAGAGCAAGTAAAAATATATTTCGCAATAGAACATAAAAGTTCTATTTTTATTACCTAAACCTACATTATGAAAACAATACAGTTTCAAATTGCATTTGATAGAGGCTTTGCCTGCGTGCATAGTCCACCCAATATTTGCTTTCCAAATAATACGAATAATAATACAACTGCATCAAATAAATTCACATTACCAAAACTACACTTATGGCAACGCCCAACATTAAAAATCAAAACACCCTTTTTCGCTTTGTGAGTCTTCGCAACCCCGAGCTTACAAAAGTAAAAGATAAAGAAAAAAGATTTGTATTTCATCCAGATAATACAACTGGCGTTTTCTTTACTGCCATGCTTGGCCGAACACCCAATCAAACAAAATGGCAAGTATTGCAAAATACCTGCACTAGCTTTGCTGCATTACTAACCGAAGTTGCCATTAAAGAATTTGCAGGGCAAGAAATTTGTGCCCTTTCAGATTTTATTGCAAACAATCGTAGTGCTGCCAATACAGAATTGTTGGCTCAAAAGTCAAATGGTTTAAACCCTTTAAACGAAAAACAAATTTTTACACTTTGGGATAATTTGTTTTACCAAGTAGTAACACAAAAAGCATTTTATGTAAAAGAACTGATTATGCAAGTGCTTATTGCAAATAATTTGTTACTCAATCTAAGTATTTATCGTAAGGCAAGTATCGAAATATTTACTGATGATTACTTTACATTGGCAAATGCACGAGTAGTGCTACCTGCCAATTTATTTGAAGTAGATAATGCAGGCATATCTTTACCAACAGCATCAAAAGCAACTAAGGCAGCACTACAACCAAGTGAGCAAAAGTTATTAGCAATTACCGATGCCAATAATGTAATAGCTGTTTTAGAAAAAGCAAAAACCGAAATACAAAAGCAAGCCAAGCAATACCAAAAAGAATACGATAAAAATTATCAAACTGTATTAGCAAATTATGAAGCGCAAATAGCCCCAGTAATAGAAGAATACAATAAACAACTAGCTGCCGAAAAAGAGCGTATTTGTAAAGAACCCAAATTAGAAAATCCAACCGATTTTTGCAACCAACCTCAAACACAATTTCCACAATCACCAAAATTTCAACTCAATTTTTTACCCCCAATAGCTGGTTTGCAAAAACAAATATCTGCCGAAAGTTTTAAAGCACTACAAAAAATAGAGGCCTTAAAAAATGTAGATACTTATAATGAAATTCTAGAAAATATAGATGCAGAAATAGCAATGCAATTTCAAACTGCATTGGACAATACTACATTTTCTGAACAAATTTTATTAGCAGGTGGCATTGCAATACCAGTAGTAGAAAATATGACTTTACCTTACAATCCTACTACCATAACGGATGGTGCTTTTGTACCAGAAAAATTTGGTGTACGCTAAATAGGTATTGCCGATTATAAAAAAGTAGTAGCGCATGTATGCTGCTACGATGCAGGCGAGGTGAGCCATATAGAAAATATTATGGCAAGAGAAATGCGCAGCAAGTCCACCACTCGGGAGCGTATAGAAGAACTTACGCAAACTACCGAAACCTCGCAAGAGCGTGAAAGCCTTACCGATACTACCTCTAGCGAACGTTTTGAAATGCAGAGCGAAGTATTTAAATTATTGCAAGAGCAAAAACAATTTTCTGCCAATGCAAATTTTCATGCAGGGTGGGGCTCAGAATCTACAGGGCAATACAGTTTAGATGTGGGTGCAAATTATGCAACCAATACATCTAAAGAAGAAAGCAACCGCCAAGCAGTAACACAAGCAAAAGATATAACACAGCGGGCAAGCGAGCGCATAGTTACAAAAATGCGGAACGAAGTGGTACGCAAAACTACTGAGCGTTTTAAAGAAGAAAACGACCATGTGTTTGATAATAGACTTGGCGATAAACATGTAGCCGGTGTATATCGTTTTATAAATGCCATTTACAAAAACCAAGTATATAATTATGGTAAACGCATGATGTATGAGTTTATGATACCACAGCCAAGTAAACTACATCGTTTAGGAATGTTGGAAAACAAAAACAGTAGTGTATCATCTGTATTTATAGAAGAGCCAAAAGATCCACGAAAAATTGGTTTAGCAAATGCAAATCGTATAAACGAATACAATTATAAAACTTGGTTAGCTAAGTATGGAGCAAGTGCAGAGCCATTGCCGACCAGAGAAATATTTGTAGGGAAATCTTTTAGTTACAACAACAATACAGTGCCTACTGCATATGGGCAAGCGGCTAGTATTGAAATTCCTGAAAATTATTTAAGTAATAATGCACAAATAAATTTTACAGGCATGGCAGGTTGGGTAGGTTGGGATATGAAAGTAATTGCAAGTGTTGGTGATGTTTCCCGCATATCTTTACCAAACAGAATAGAGTTATCAGACTTGTTTGCTGTAAAGCAATACAAAAATTCTATTCCTGTATCTGTATCAGCAACCAGTTTTTTTACTTGCACCATAACTATAAATGTGGGTTGCTTACTTACCGCAGAAGCCTATAACAAGTGGCAGCAAAATGTATTTGATGCCATTATAAAAGCATATGAAGATAAACTTGCTGCATACAATGCCTCTCTTGCTCAAAACGATACTAGCAAAGGCACCAACCCTGGATTTTACCGCCAAATAGAACAACTTGTAATGCGCAAAAATTGTATAAGCTATTTAATGGACGAGGCAAAAATGGGGCAAGGTTTTTATACACCTGATACCACACCATCAACAGCTAACCTCACAAATTTTGCCATAGTACAAACACAAGCCATGGATAACTACGCCAGCCATGCCAAGTTTATGGAGCAAGCCTTTGAGTGGAATTTGATAAGCTATAATTTTTACCCATTTTACTGGGGCAAGCGTACAGACTGGACAGAACTATACCAGTACGATTGTAACGACCCATTGTTTCGTAGCTTTATGCAAGCAGGTATGGCAAGAGTGGTGGTAACGGTAAAGCCAGGTTTTGAAAATGCCGTAATGCATTTTATGGCCACAGGCCAAATATGGAATGGTGGGCAAGTACCAGTGCTAGATAACCCATTGTATTTATCTATTGTAGATGAGCTAAAAGAGCAAGAGTATGTAGTAGAAGAAACATGGGAAACCGTAGTGCCTACAAGCCTTGTAGCCCTACAAAGCAGTGGTGTAGCCATAAATGCCGAGGGCTTACCCTGTGGAGATGATTGCAAAGACCATGCAGCAGGAAGCTTAGTAAATAATAGCAATACCATAGGTGGTAAATAATTTTTTTTGTAATTAAATATGGGGTGGCACCTGCTGCTCCATATTTTTAAAATAATTTTGTAACAATGACAAAAGAAAAATTAGCAAAGCTGCGGGGTATGGGGCTGGTGTTTGATGATGTGTTTGATGAATTGGCGGAGAAGAGAGATAAGTTTAATGAAGATTGGGAAGAGAGTAAGAAGAAAAGAGAAGAGGAAAGCATAAAGAAAACAACAATATTAAAAACGGATAATGTTACACTTAATGCTCTAAAAGAATTACTTATTATTCAAGAAATTTCTGATCTGCCTTTACAAACAGACCCACTACCTAGAAACCCTTATGCCGGTATTGATAGATCAAAAATACCAGACCCTTTATCCAATCACGAATTGTATAAATTAATTAAAAGACCTGCAAATGCTCCTGTTGATAGAAATACAACTTTCTTTACTGACTTACCTTATTTTTGGAGCGGTGGGGATGAGACCTTTTTAAAACAAAAACCTTTTGATAAACTTGGAAATTATATTACTTCACTCGATTTTGTAAAGTACAATTTAAAAACAAGTGAATCAGGAAAACAGTTTAATGAATTTACTGAATGCGAAAAATATTTTAACTTTACTAGTGAAATAAATGAAACTAATTTAGTAAATCTTTTGCTCGGCAATTATATTCGAGGTACTGGTCCAATTAATTATATTTTTCCAACTAATGGGGCAGTGTCTAAATTGCTCATAGGCTCTCAGGTTTTAAACGATGCATTTAAGGATTGGATTTATAATGGTTCAAAAAATAATTTTCATAAGAAAATAGAATTTAAAGTTAGCAGACAAGCGCAGTTAATAAAACTAGATAAAATAATATCTTTAGAAAATTTTATTGGTTCAGTTGACGTTACAATAAATTGGACATCGACTGATAAAGTTATTGTTAGAATATATAATGTTACCTCCATCACCTCAGGCGATTTAACCAAACATTTCCCAGGGGGTAACTGGATGCCATCTGTAGTGGCAGATCCAAACGCAAAAAGTAAGGAACCTTACTCTAACATTTTACAAATTTATCAATTAGCATTCAGACAATATAAATTGCCAAGCGGCGAAATAAAATGGATAACAACATAAAATATGAACTTTAATGAAAATACGAATAATATTAGTTTTAACAGCAGCTTTATGTGCTTGCAACCCTAGTAGTAAGAATCAGCATTTGCAGAGAGTTTATGGACGAACTGAATGTTTAGATGTTGCTCAAACAGAAAAAGAAAATGGAATAAAGATAGGGAATGGTAAAATAGTTTTTAATAACGATATGAGTTTTGATGTTACCAATGATTCATTACAATATTCTAATATACATGGCGTTTGGGATGTATGCTGTTATTATGAGTACTTTAATATCGTATACACCGTAGATGGTCAAAAGCCATATCAGACAAGTAGTTCAGAATTTTACGTTACGATCAATGGAAAAGTAATACACTTTATTTTTGGAGGAGATTGTAAATGATATTTTCTCCTTTGTTGGCGTGTGCTAAATGCTTCCTATTGCGCCGTTGTGGTATCCTAGGGCTGCCGTTGGTATGCAGCGCTGGTAAGTAGCCAAGCATACCAACAACAATTGCAGTGTTCGCAAAAAATATTTTTTGCCTTTACAAGCTGCTGCGAAGCCGCAGCTTGTAAAGGGTTTTCGTTTTTACTCTCGCCAAAGGCAGAGAGCTACAAAACAGCTCACGCCGCAGCCCCTTGTGAAGAAATGGGGGCTGGCTTTTGCGCAAAAAGAACCATATATTTTACTAACGGTAAAACTAGAACCTTTAAAGCCAACCTTTCTTCGGGAGGTTATGATTTTTGTATTGTTGATGATTTGATAGACCCTGATAATACAGGTGGCGGTGGCACATCTGGCACATCGCCTATTGCATTTAAACCAACTGGTTTTGGTGTAAAACAATTGGGCATTGCCGACTATAAAAAGGTAGAGCAAACGGTGCATTGTTATGTAGAAGGGGAAGTAGCACATATAGAAAATATAATGGCTAGAGAGTACAGAGAAAAAAGTACCCGCAGGCTTAGACGCAGTGAAAACACTACCACCACCTCTAGCGAAAGTGAAAGAGAACATTTAAATGACACCACTAGCACCGACAGGTTTGAAATGCAAAGTGAAGTAGCTAAAGTAATGCAGCAAAGTAGAGATTTTTCTGCTAATGCAAATGTTTCTTCTAATTCAAGTTTTTCAACCCCAGGAGGAGGTCCATCAACTAGTCTTACTATTGGTGCAGGTTTAAACTATGCCTCCCACAACTCTAAAGAAGAAAGTACCCGTGCTGCTGTAACACAAGCAAAAGATATTACAGAGCGGGCAATGGATAGGGTAGTAAGTAGAGTAAAACAAGAGCGTATAGAAAAAATAGTAGAAGAATTTGAAGAAAACAATAAACATGGTTTTGATAATACCAAAGGCGATAAGCATGTAGTAGGTGTGTATAGATGGGTGGATAAGATTTACAAAAACCAAATTTATAACTATGGTAAGCGATTAATGTTTGAGTTTATGATACCTGAGCCTGCAAAGTTGCATTATTTGGGTATGATAGCATCTAAAGACAATTCTAGTGGCAAAAAAATTATAGAGCCAAAAGACCCACGAAAGTTTACAGATATTTTTAAAAAAATAGAAACTAGTAATGATTTGACTGAAACCAAAGCTAAATATTGGGCAAGTAAATTTAATGTGGATATTGAGCCAATGCCTGAAGAATTTATTTATACAGGTAAATCATTTGCTGATTCAAAGGCTCACGAAAATGAATGCTACAGTAAGAATGAAAATATTGAAATTAAAGAAGGGTATAGAGCGGTGAGTGTTTCAACTTTTATTTATGGCGTATGGGATACCGATACAAGTCAGAGGCACTCAATTGGAGTAACAATAGGTAATGCATTCAGATATATGAATGAAGAAAGATGGGATTTTACATATACTGACAACTTTAGCTTAGATAATATTGAAGGGCTTTTACCGATAAGTTATCAAGTTATGAATTATCTTTCATTTAATATTTCTGCAACAGTAAAAATACAAAGAACAACTGCCCATTTTACTCAATGGCAACAAAAAACCTTTAGAGCCATCATAACTGCCTACGAAAAAGCCCTTAACAAATACGAAGACGACCTAGCACAACTAGCTGCTAACGCCAGCAATGTTTTAGGTACCAACCCAGGTTTTTATAGAGATATAGAAAATATGATTTTACGCAAAAATTGTATCTCTTATCTTATAGACCAAAGCCCAACGGCAAAACTTACTTATGGCAAGCCAATGTTTAAAGATTCAGGTAAAGATGTTTTTAAAGACTACGAAGTAAACGTAACCAAAGACCTAGACAACTACACCGCCTTTGCTAAGTTTTTAGAGCAAGCCTTTGAGTGGAACATTATGTCGTATTATTTTTATCCTTTTTACTGGGGCGCAAAAGAAGATTGGGGTATGCTATATCAGTACGACAACAACGACCCAATTTTTAGAAACTTTATGCAAAGTGGCTTGGCAAGAGTAGTGGTAACGGTGCGCCCCGGGTTTGAAGATGCCGTGCGTTTTTATATGCAAACAGGCTTGGTATGGAACGGTGGCGAAGTACCAGTAATAGACGACCCATTGCATTTATCTATTGTGGACGAGCTAAAAGAGCCTACTGGAAAACCAGAAGGCAAAGCATGGGCTACAAGAATACCCACATCGCTCACCATACTACAAGCAGATAGTATAGGGCTAAAAGTAGAAAAAGCACTGCCTTGCAATTGTGATGATGTAACTGCCGATACTTGGGAAAACCCAAGCGCCGTGCCTTGTGGCGATAATTTTGTAGTAACACACGAAGTGCTAAACGGAGGCGCTACTACTACCAAAGTACAATTTAGTTTTGTAGAAATGGATAATAGCCGTTATACCAAAATTGAGCAATACGATGCACAAAAATTATTTCCTAGGGAGTACGAATGCATGGGGCAAATAATAAAAATAGAAAGAGATGCCGCATGGCTACCTAGCGATAGTAGCAAACTCATTTTTGAAAAACTAGCTGCACAATTATCGTTGATAGCAGGCGTACAAGCAAAACAAGCTACCTCTGTAAACGACAACCATTGTGGTATTCAGTTTGTGGTAGATGTGGATACAGCACCAGTATTTACCTTTAAAAAACCTGGCACTAGCGATTTTTATGATGTGCTAAAAGTATTGCTTACAAAAGATAATGTACGGTTTGTAACGCCATCGGAGTATGTACAAAAAATACTAGACAAAACAGGCGAGGCATTAAACCCTACAGAATCGGATGTGGTATTACCCATAAGCAGGTTTAAAGTATGAGCCAAATAAAACTAGATATGATATGGCAGCACAATACCGTGCTGCCATACATACTTGGGCAGCTGCGGCAAACCATAGAGGCCATTACACCCATACAACACATATACCTTATAGGCAGTAGGGCTTACACACCCGTGCAAGAGTGGCATATATTGGAAGGTAAAGATTGGGATATATTGGTGGTATGTGCATTTGCAATTGTAAATACCAAGGTATGGACTACCGATAAAAATTACCATATAGACCTTACCGTAGCCAACCCACAAAAAGCAGCAGCACTATTGCAAAATGCAAAAAATGCATTAGAGCTATACCCAAATAACGAATTGCAAATAACAGTGTAAATTTTTTTACAAACACAACAACGGCACAAAATGATAAACTACGATACACTTTTTGATGACGAAAACAAAGACCTACTGGCAAAGCTGGAGGCAGAGAGTGCAGGAATATTGGGGAGGTTGGAAGGGCGAAGCGGAGATGGCACTTCAGCATTAGATAAGATAAGGGCAAATAAAGAGTATAGAAGCCCTTTTATGGATGCAAACAATGTTCCAGTTGGAGAAAACGTGCTTACAGATAAAGCTACATCTATATTTGCATTTACTGGCTTAGACCAAAATGAAAATGCCTGCTACGAATATTTTGTAAGTGCTATACCTTTTGATGATGGTGCAAAAGTTTACGCAGCTTACGAAAGTGCAGCTATAGAGCCACACCAATTGCATTTGTTTTACGAAAATGAAACAGACAAAAAAAACAATTTATTTGGCAATTTTTATATTGCTAAAATAGGCAATTCTTTTAGTGATAATATTATTAAAAAATTTCAAACTCCTAATTTTAAAATTTCTGCATTAATTAATCAACAACAAGTAAATCCAATACAAGATAGTGATGGTTTAACCAGTTACGTACAAAGAGCAACTTACAGTCTAAATTGTGATATCATAGATTTTGACACAACGTACAATGCCATTGCTAGAGAATATAATTCTAAAACAGTTTTAGGCAAGTTTATAGTAGGCGTAAATAGTATAGATGAGAAGATAGCAAAAGGGCTAGAATGGTGTGCAGATGAGCTTGAACTGGTGTTGATAAAAGAAAAAAGTTATATACCATCCGACGATTATACCCCAATAATAAAACAAAGCAGAGATAAACTTGGACCAGAAAATTTGGTAGCCAATTTATTTGAAGAGGCAGCCAATAGCCCGTTTGCAAAAGAAGTAGAAGCTGCCATTGTAGAGGCATATGGTTATATAAGAAAAACGCTAGAAAACTTGGGTAAGTTTTTATACCGCCAAATGCCCGAGCCAATAAAAAATATAATAAGAAAATTGCACCAGCTAGTACAACAGCTCAAAACAGGCTTAGATACTATATTGCAATCTGTAGGCGATTTTATAAACGCAGTAGGCAGCTTAGTAGTAGAAGTTTTGCAATTAATAAATGCTTTTTTGTGTGGCATTATAAATGGCATTATAAGTACGGTGCAAGTTATTATCCGTATCGTAGCTTTTTTGATAGATATGAAGGGTATGGATGCAGATTATAAATCGTACCTAAGAAGAAGAGATGTTGGCGAAAAAATAGAAAGCGTGTTTGATTTTATTACGGAATCTATATCCTCCATTGTAAATGGAATTATAAGTTTATTTACACAGCCTACTGAGACAACGGCAGAAGATATAAAACGTTTTTTACAATCTATAGGAAATCTTATTGAAAATGTTGGAGGTAAAATTGGAGATTTTTTTGAAAACACCTCTCGTTTTAAATATGCCTACTACGCAGGCTATGGTTTTTTTGAAGTATGTATAAATGTGTTGCTATTGTTTCTTACTGGCGGCTTGGGCAATATTGCAAAAGCGATTACAGGAAGCGAAAAAGTAATTGCTACTTTAAAAATATTTGGCAAAGAAGCATTTTCTGTAGCTACCTTTGGCGTGGTAGATATTTTGAAATTATTTAGATCATTAATTGGGGCATTTGTGCGGGCTTGTAGCAAGGGTTTGAAAGGATTTTTGAGGTGGATAGAAGCATTGATACAAGAAATAAAATCTGGTAAGAAAGGGAAGAGTATGGAGGAGTTGTTGGAGGATGCGGAGAGGACAGTGGATGATTTGGATGAATTATTTGAAATTTCTCAGATTGACAAAGCAATAGAGGAATTAGGAATAACGATAAAAGTACCTAAAAATGCACTAAATGCTGTTGAAAGTGCTAAAAAGTTAGAACTTGTAACCGCAAAGCTTAAAAAGGCAATACCTCCAAAAATATTTGACCCAAATAAGGCTGCCTTAAAGAAATTAGGTATCAAACTTCCTGCAAGTAAAGCTGGTTTGAGTGTAGATTTTTCAAATACAGATTATCTTTATAAGGCTAAAATTGGAGAAAAATCTATTGTAAAGATAAAACTGACTGGACATGATGATGCAGATGTTTTATTGTCTAGTAAATTAGCAGGACTTACGAATAAACCTAAAAATTATACTTGGCATCATTTGGATGACTATAATCCATTAAATGGAACTTGTTCAATGCAGTTAGTAGAAACAAGTATACATATAAAGTGTAATCCTCATGTAGGTGGTGTCAAGGTATTGGAAGATTTTTTAAGCTTTAAATATTTAACACGTCTAAATTAATTATAATGAGTAAAGTTAAAATAATACAATCAGAAAAAAGTATCACAATTAATGACTTGATAGTTTTTCAGCAAATTAATAATATTACTATTCCAGAAAATTTGAAACAATTATTATTGAAGTATAATGGAGGGATTACTATAAATTCTGATATTTTTAGTCAGCTTCTTAGTATTAAATATGGAGAATTAACTATGGGTGAAATTGTTGAGTATAATCAAGTATTAGAAAAAAATATTCCAGATAACTATTTACCATTTGCGATAACAGGTGTTGGGCATTTTTTAACAATAAAATTGGCTAATAATAATTCTGGAAAAATATATGTTTTTCGACATGATGAATTTAATCCGATTTTAATTGCGGAATCACTTGAAGAAATACTTGGCGTTATTAATATATCTGAATTGTAATTTAGCCCTCGTGGTAATGTTACAAGGTTGTGGTTATTTTTTGAAAGTCTTGTCAATACTTTACCGCCGATAGTCACCTTTTTCGCCCTTGTTGGTAACTTCGCCTCGGTTGGTCACAGCTCTATACTACTTTAGTAACCTTGTATTTTCGTGAGTGTACAACTCATCCAATCGTGAGCGCCGAGGCTTGGTTTTCAACCAGCCGGTCAACTTATAAAAATACTTTTCCCTATAGCAGGCTGCGGC
>JAYTLA010000073.1:0-29007 GCA_043729825.1 Ferruginibacter sp. | reverse complement strand
CCAATGCTTACAATAATAGAATCGGTATTGCTACGGCGCCACACATCTTTTGGTATGCCTTTGCCATATAGTGCGTATGTTTTACTATCCGGAAATTCTTTACCGGTAATGCGATAAGGGTAAAAATAATCATCCATGTGTATGGCATCTATTTGATAGCGGGTTACAATATCTTTTACCACATTGGTTACAAATTTTTGTGCTTCCTTATTACCTGGGTCAAAATATTTTTTATCGCCGTATGCTATAAACCAACTTGGGTGCTGGCGGGTAACATGCATAGTTGTAATGCTAGATTTTTTCATATTAAACACAGCTCGGTAAGGATTGAGCCATGCATGAAACTCCATGCCACGCTTGTGGGTTTCGGTTATCATAAATGCTAGTGGGTCGTATAATGGATTGGGTGCTTGCCCTTGCACACCTGTAAGCCACTGGCTCCATGGCTCGTAGGCCGATGGGTAAAATGCATCAGCAGATGGGCGTACTTGAACCACCACTGCATTCATACCATTGCGCTTGTGCATATCGAGCAATTGTATAAAAGATGATTTTTGCAACTCGGTGCTCATGGTGGGCATGGGCGGCCAATCTATATTATCTACAGTGGCTACCCACACGCCTCTAAATTCTTTTTTTGTTTGTGCGTTGGTAAAATAAAATGTGGTTATAAATAAAATGGAGAAAATAAATTTCATGTGAGGGTTTGTTTGTTGTAAAGATAAGAAAGAGTAAAGGAGAAGAAAAGAGGGGCTAAGAGAATAAAAGAGAAAAGGAGGAGAAAAGGTGGGCTAAGAGGATAAAAGAGAAAAGGAGGGGAAAAGTAAAGCTATGAACTGAAAAGAAAAAAAGAGAAAAAAACGAATTTGCGCTACTTGCCAACTGCTTTTACCCTCTCATTTTATCCAACAAGGTATTCATAGCTTTTGCTTCTTCATCTGTAAGTAATGCACAAATATTATCTATATCATTTTGTGAAGCATCTATTTTGGCTAATACTTTTTTTCCTTTAGCAGTAATGCTTACATCCACCAATCTTTTATCTGTGGGGCAAGTGTTTTTTTTGGCCAATCCTTTAATAACAAGTCTATCTACAATACGACTGGTATCGCTCATTTTATCGAGCATGCGCTGGCGTATTTGCAAGGTAGATATGGGTTCTCCTGCGCCACGCAGTATGCGAAGTATATTAAACTGTTGATGTGTAATATCTGCTTTTTCAAAAAAGGCTTTTAATTTTTCGTTCATCCAACTAGCAGTGTAAATGATGTTTATCATTATTTTTTGATGCTCATTATTGAACTTGCCCTGGTTAATATCTTTTTCTAAACTCATAAGTGGTTGTAAAAATAAAAAGAAATGGTCAAGATAACTATTCGTATATATTATTTGTAATAAATATTTGTCCGCAATTATATTTCGTCTATTACATCTTTTAATTCTATTTCATGATTATCGGAAAACTCGTTTACATAAATTTTTACGAGTATTAAAAAATAACTAATGAGTAATGGGCCAAATATTAACCCTACAAAGCCAAATAAATTAAGCCCTACAATTACTCCGAGCACTGTAATGAGGGGATGAACATCACCAATTTTTTTCATAAAACTTATGCGGGCAATATAGTCTACATTGCCTGTAATAAGTAAACTATAAATACTAAGCCCCAATGCAGCAAGGGCATGGTTTTGCGAAAATACATAAATACACAATGGTATCCATATAATCATTGTACCTACAAGTGGAAAAAATGCAAATATGCCTGTAAGAAAACCCCAAAGCGCCCAATCTTTTACACCAAAAAGATAATAACCCAATGCAGCAAACAAGCCTTGCACTATGCAAATTATAGGAATGCCCATTGCATTGGCTTTTATCATCATTTTTGTTTCTTTGGCTAGTATATCTATGTTAGCTGGTTTTAGTGGTATAATTTTGCTAAGGTTTTTTTCCATATCTCTACCACCAACTAGTAAAAAATAAAATAAAAAAAACATCATAAATATATTGGCAACCATAGTAGCGGTGCTACTTAGTAATTTGGGAACAATAGAAGATATTTTTTGTGCCGCAGTTTTTATATTTTCTGGCGAAAGTATTTGCGTACCTGTTTTTATGGCTACTGCATCTGCTACAGATTGCACACTGGCTACTACTTTATCTTGGCTTCGCAGCAACTCATTTACTTTTGGGCTTACGAGATTTACAGTTAAATAAATGGGTAAAGAAATAATGATAAGATAAAATAGTATGAACAAAAGGGCCGTCCAACCCTTGCGCCATTTTTTACTAAAAATTAGTTTGAAATAATAACTGCGGCTAAGTATGTACAACGTAAGTGCACCTAAAATGCCTGGCAAAAAAACAAACAGCTGTTTTATAAGCAATGCGGCTATGAGGAGAATGAGCGCCAGTAGGAGCACTTGTCTTATTCTATCGTTAAATGCAAATTTATTCATGCAAAAAATTTATAAATACACTAGCTACTTCCACACACTTTCTCCCTCACTACAATTGGCACAAATATCAATGTTTTTTCTACTCTTCATGAGCTCGCCTCTAAACTGTTTGTAATTTTCGTTGTGCCAAATATTTTTGAAAGATTCGTTTTTTAAATTGCCCAATCGGTGCGTGGCATCTTTATCAAAACAGCATGGCACAACCAAACCATCCCAAGTGATTACATTGGCATGCCATAGTTTCCAACAGCGGTTTGCAAATTTATTTTTTGCTTTAAAACTACCGTCGGTATTGCGTTTGTAGCGACTATACTTTTCGTTTAATGGTATTAAATTGTTGGGGTCGTTTTCGTAATCATACACCTGCGCAGTTTTAAAACGCACTTCGTCCACGCCTATTTCTTTGGCTAGTTTTTTTATATCTTCTATTTGATGTTCATTGTGTTTTACTACCAAAAATTGAAAGAACACAAAAGGTGTTTTACTTTTCAATTCTTTTTTCCATTTCACAATATTTTTCGCACCTGTTATTACTTTTTCTAAATTTCCACCTACACGATATTGCTCATAGGAATCTTGTGTGGTGCCATCTATAGAAATAATGAGCCTGTCCAAACCGCTCTCTACTGTTTTTTTGGTAGCCTCATCGGTAAGGTAATGTGCATTTGTACTGGTAGCGGTGTATATGCCTTTTTCCGAAGCATATTTTACCATATCTAAAAACGATGGGTTTAAATATGGCTCCCCCTGAAAATAAAAAATGAGGTACAACAATTCTTTATACACATCATCTATTGTTTCTGTAAAAAAATCTTTTTGCAACATTCCTGTTGGTCTGGTAAATGCACGAAGCCCACTTGGGCACTCTGGGCAGCGAAGGTTACAACTTGTTGTAGGTTCAAAGGAAATAGAAACTGGGTAACCCCATTGTATAGGCTTATCGATTATTTTACTGATATAGAAACTGCTAAGCACTTTTATACCATTCCACAGCCTTAAGAGCGTGAGCTTGCTGGCAAAATTTGTAGCATCGTTAAAATTAAAATCGGGCATATGGCAAAAGTAAGATTTAGATATGAGTATTGAGATGTTAGTATTGAGATATTAATCTGCTTATTATTTCCCTATTACACAATCACACCATTTTAAAAAATACTAATTTTGCCCCATGGCAGAAACATTTGTAAACAAAGTTGCAGAAAGCGGTATCATTACACTAAACTTGGAAGATTTTTATCCAAAAGATGAAGTAGTGGTTTTTGATATGAAGGACCATCTTTTTATGGGCATGATATTAAAAGAAAAAGATTTTAGAGAAGCGCTTAAAACTTTGGATACTACTGTTTATGAAAATAAAATTGTGGCGCTTACATGCAGTGCAGATGCGGTGATACCCATGTGGGCGTATATGCTTGTAGCGAGTTTGCTGCAACCAATAGTTACAGAAATTATTTTTGGTACTCAGGCTTATGCAAAAGAAAATATTTTGCTACGCAATATTGAAACAATAGATACATCTGCATACAATGATGCAAGAGTAGTTATAAAAGGCTGCGGCGAATTGCCAATAGGAGAAGTAGCTTATATTGCCATTACAAAAAAACTTAGACCAGTGGCAAAGAGTATTATGTATGGCGAGCCTTGTAGTACGGTGCCAGTGTTTAAGAAGAAGTTAAATGGTTGAAAGTTCAAAGTTCAAGGTTGTTCTATGTTGAAGCTAGTTTCATTTTCATATTTTCATATTTTCACATTTGCATATTTTCCTTAAAACCATCCTCTCTTTCTAAAAGACCGTATCATTAACAACGGAATAAACAACATTAGCACTACTGAGACGAAAAAGCCCCACTTGTTATGTAAGAGCGGAATAATATCAAAGTTCATCCCAAAAATACCGCCAATAACAGTAGCAGGCGCAAGCAAACAAGTTACCACCGCCATTACTTTCATTACCTCATTCATCCGAAGGTTTACATTACTCAAATATAAATCTTGCAGGTTCATCATCATATCTCGATAGTTTTCCGAAAGGTCATATGCTTGTATAATGTGGTCATATACATCTTTAAAATATTTTTCCGTTCGCTCATCTATTAGTTCACTTTCGCTGCGCATAATGCTACTTATCAATTCTCTCACTGGCGCAATACTTCTCTTTAGCACAATCATTTCTTTGCGCAGCACATTTATTTTTACCAAACTACGGTTGTTGGAGTTTTTAATAATATCTTCTTCTAACATCTCAATTTTATCTCCCATTTTTTCCATTACCAAAAAATAATGATCGACTATATAATCTAACAAAGAATAAAAAAGAAAGTCGGAGCCATTTTGGCGTACTTTGCTACCCACCATTTTTAATTTATCTCTTAAAGGATTAAACGGGTCTCTCTCGGCATCTTCTTGAAAAGTAATTACAAAGTTTTTGCCGAGTATTATGCTCACTTGCTCGGTATCAATGACTGCATTTTTTTCATCGAACGAAAGCATATTTAGTAAACAAAAAAGCAAATTGTTTATCTCATCAGTTTTTGGCCGCTGTCCAAGGCTTAAAATATCTTCAGCAATAAGTGGGTGAATATTGAAATGATTGCAAATTTTTTCTACATCATCTTTGCGTAGGCCATCAATATTTATCCATGTATTGGATGCTGAATGTAAATATTTGAATGCATCTTCAATCTTAGTAATTTTATTAAAGGCTACATTTTCTTTGCTATATTCAAAAACAGATATTATAGATTGCTCTGGCTCTTGCCTGCTTGGAGGAGCAGTTGGGTTTACATGCAATACTTTTTTTGTACGCAATAAATCGAAAGGGTTTAAAATATAATCGAAGTATTTTTTTGTTTGCATAAATTCTATTTTGAGCTATACAAAACAAAGATAGTAAAGCAAACAATGTAATGAGCATAAAGGTATAATTACATAAAACCATGTTCTTGAATACCGATATTTTACATTGGAAAAGAAACTGGTGTTTATTTTCAATTTAAAAAACTAATTTTATAAAACGGAAACACAAATCTCTTTTTATATTTACCATTATGATGAAGAAAACGATAAACATAATATGTGCTTTAATTTTTTCACAAAGTATTTTTTCACAAAATAAAAATGAAGTCGAAAATGCTTGGGTGAACAAACAATATGCAAAACTTTCTAAAGATGAACGGATAGCACAGTTAATGATAGTAAGGCTTTCGGCTATAGATTCAAAAACCAAGGTAATTACATTTTACGATGATAAAGTAGCAGGGTTAGTTAAAAAATATAACATTGGTGGTATTTGTGTTTTTCAAGGGAGCCCAGTAAAGCAGGCAATAATGATAAACAAATTACAAGCAATGGCAAAAACGCCCATCATGATGTGTATAGATGCGGAGTGGGGCGTGGGAATGCGCATTACAGATAGCGTATTGCCGCTGCCAAAACAAATGATGCTCGGTGCCATGAAAGATGAAACGATTGTATATCGTTATGGAAAACTAGTAGCGGAGCAATGCAAGCGTATTGGCATACAAGTAAACTACGCACCGGTAGTGGATGTAAATAACAACCCAGATAATCCTGTAATAAACGATAGAAGCTTTGGAGAAGATAAATATAAAGTAGCCGCATTTGGCATTCAGTATATGAAAGGCATGCAAGATAATGGAGTGATGGCTTGTGCAAAACATTTTCCGGGCCATGGTGATGTGGCAGTAGATTCGCATTATGATTTGCCAGTAATAAATAAATCGATGGCAGAGCTGGATTCGTTAGAGTTGTACCCATTTAAAAAAATATTTGATGCTGGTATTGGTAGTGTAATGCTTGCCCACTTGTACATTCCTGCTATTGATAAGACAGAAAATCGTGCTACATCGCTTTCGCCAGCAAATATAAATGGGCTAATGCGTACACAACTAAATTACCAAGGACTCACATTTACCGATGCATTGGAAATGCAAGGCGTAAAAAAATTCTTTCCTAATGGCGCTGCATCGGTACAATCTTTAATAGCGGGCAATGATATGCTTTGCTTACCTGAAGATGTACCCAATGCCATAAAAAAAATAAAGGATGCTATAAAAAAGAAAGAATTAAGTTGGGCCGATATTGAACTGCATTGCAAAAAAGTATTAATGGCCAAATACGAGTATGGTTTGCAAAAAGCGCCGGTTATAAATACAGAAAACCTTACTACAGATTTAAATACTGGCATATTAGCTATGAGAAGATTGGTAGCTGAAAATGCCATTACATTGGTTGCAAAAAAAGATAGTACATTTTTTCCATTGAGAGATACTAAACCCGGCGATATTGCCTTCGTAGGATTTGGGATAACGGCAGAAAATGAATTGGTAAAAAGAATGCGGTTAGATTATAATGCAAAAATATTTTTTTCTACAGAAGCTGATTTAGAAAACAAATTGAAAAAGTTCAAGAAAGTAATTATTGGTATTCATAATGTTGGTCGCTATGCTGCAAGTAATTTTGGTTTTACAAAAGCTAATGTAGATTTACTAAACGCACTTCAACAAAATGATAATGTTATTTCATTTGTATTTGGCAATGCTTATTCGTTAAAAAATATGTGCGTTGCAAAAAATATGGTAATTTGCTACGAAGACGATGCCATAGTACAAGGTGCAGCAGCAGATATTTTGCAAGGAAAGATGTTTTACAAAGGTGTATTACCAGTTACCGTTTGCGAAAATTTAAAATATGGGTTTGGTGTAGAAACTGTATCTGCAACTCCAATGTTTGAAAAAAAAACAGCAGTTTACAATAGAGAAAAATTATTACAAATAGATTCTATTGCAAAAGATGCCATTGTAAATTTTGCAACGCCAGGTTGTGTAGTGTTAGCCTTAAAAGACGGGAAAATAGTGTATGAAAAAGCATTTGGTAATTTTGTATATGAAAAATTATCGCCAGTAAATCTACATTCGGTGTATGATGTAGCATCTGTTACCAAAATTTGCGCTACTACTTTAGCTGTAATGAAATTATACGATGAAGGTAAGCTCGATTTAAAAAAAAAGCTAAGTGATTATTTGCCCGAAACTATAAAAACAAATAAACAAAACATATCTATAGAAAATTTACTGTTACACGAAGCTGGGCTTGTATCTTTTATCCCTTTTTACAAAGAAACGATAGATGCATCTGGAAAACCTTTTTCTAATTTATATTCTTCTACTGCCAACGATTCTTTTAATATAATGGTAGCACAAAATGTGTACATGAAAAACGAATGGAAGGATACCATCTACAAAAGAATTTTAATGAGCCCGCTTGGTACAAAAGGTAAATATGTTTATAGCGACAACGATTTTATTTTTTTAGGAAAAATTGTAGAAAAAATAACGGAACAGCCATTAAATGAATATGTTTTAGAAAATTTTTATTTGCCGATGGGTTTACAGTCTATTGGCTTCGACCCTTTATTAAGAAATAGTATTACCAATATTGCACCTACCGAAAATGAAAAAGTTTTTCGTAATCAAATAATAAGAAGTACAGTACACGACCCAGGTGCCGCTATGATGGGCGGTGTTGCGGGCCATGCAGGGCTTTTTAGCAATGCATACGACCTAGCAGCTATAATGCAAATGCTACTTAATGGCGGCAATTTTAATGGAAAACAATATTTTAAAACAGAAACAGTAGCCATGTTTACAAGTTATCAAAGCAAAACTAGTAGGCGTGGTTTTGGGTTTGATAAACCAGAAAAAGACAATGCAACACGTAAAGAACCTTACCCTGCTTTGTCAGTATCTGGTAAAACATTTGGGCATACTGGCTTTACAGGCACTTGTGTATGGGCAGATCCTGCAACAAATTTTGTTTATATCTTCTTGAGCAACAGGGTTTACCCAGAGGTAAGTAATGCATTATTAAAAATGAATGTTAGGGTAAAATTATTAGATGCTTTGTATTAATGGCTAAATATAACCGAAATGGTTTTGTGAAAGAGATGCAAGTTGTACCTTGTGCAAAAATTGAACTCTTATTTTATTATGCGAAATAGAATTTTTTTTATTGCAATTTTATCGGCTGTTTTTTTAATTACATCTTGTAGAGATGATTATTCTATTTGTAATCCTACAAAAGATGTTAGATTTATCGGAGGGTTTTATCAACGTATTTCTGGCGTAGATGTACCGATTCAAGCACCTAGTTTAAGTATTATTTTATTAAACGCTGCTAACCCAATTTATAGCAACGAGCCCAATTTGTTAGAGTTTTCTTTACCGCTTAACCAGCAAGTAGATTCTGCAAAATATGTATTATCATTAGGGAATAACCAGCCTCTAGATACAATGACAATTGTATATTCTTCTCAAAATGCCCCAGCTGACGCAAATGCTTGTGGATTGTATTTTGTGCATACAATATCAAAAATATATACTACTAAAAATACAATTGATTCTGTAAAACTTATTCAGCCGCTTATAAATACTAGCGCTATGCAGAATGCAAAAATTTATTTTTAAATATTTGCCAATATTACTTTTTAATATCTTTACATAATGAAAAAAGCATTAAAATTTACTTTAAAAGTAATTGTTGTATTTTTTGTATTGCTCAATGTGGTAGTAATGTTTCATGCATATAAATTTACACACTTTTATGAGGTAGGAGAAGTAACCATAAAACAAAAAAAAGATAAAGGCGCTTGGGATATTACAAAAGAAATGCTCTTTGGTATTAACGCTATAAAACAAAAAAACATTGCGCCTGATAGTTCCTACAAAACTGTTTACTTAACCACCAAAGATGGATTGAAGCTTGAAGGATGGTATGATACTGTGGCTAATGCAAAAGGTAGTATTGCAATGTTTCATGGGCATGGGAGTAAAAAATCGGGAGTGTTAGAAGAGGCTGCGTCTTTTCAAAAAATGGGATACAATACTTTATTGCTAGATTTTAGAGCACATGGCAATAGTGAAGGAAATACATGTACCATTGGTGTTAACGAAGCAGAAGATGTAAAATTAGCGTTTGATTTTTTACAAAAAACTGGAGAAAAAAATATAATACTTTGGGGAATATCTCTTGGTGCGGCTACAATTACACAGGCCGTAAATGATTTTGATGTAACACCCAATAAAATTATTTTAGAAATGCCTTTTGGCTCATTATCGGAAGCGGTAGCGGGCCGAGTAAAAATGATGGGATTGCCAGCACAACCTATTTCTACATTGCTTACTTTTTGGGGTGGTGTGCAGCATGGCTTTTGGGCATACAACATGAGGCCATCTGAATATGCAAAAAAAATAAAATGCCCAGTGCTTATACAAAAAGGAAAGAATGACCCAAGGGTAACAAATGCCGAAGCAGAAGCTATTTTTAAAAATATTACAACCGAAAAAAAGTTGGTGTATTATGAAAACTCTGGGCACCAATCCTTATGCAATAATGAACATGAAAAATGGATTACAGAAGTAAATGCATTTCTTCAAAAATGACCCCACAACAAATATCTATAAACGATTACAATTACGATTTACCTGATGAAAAAATTGCGCTACACCCGCTAGCTCAAAGAGACTCATCTAAACTGCTCGTGTATAAAAATGGAGCAATATCCGAATCTACTTTTTTAGAAATAGATAAACACATACCAACAGAGACTTTACTTGTTTTTAATAACACAAAAGTTATAAATGCGAGAATAAAATTTACCAAATCTACTGGAGCAGTTATAGAAATATTTTGTTTAGAACCATTTGGAAATATTACTGAGTACAATACTATAATGAATGCCACGGCTACGGTGCAATGGAAATGCCTGGTGGGTGGTGCAGCAAAATGGAAAGACGAAATATTAGAAAAAGAAATTACAATTGGGAGTGATAGGATAAAATTGTTTGCAAAAAAAATAGAGAAATTTACGGAAGCATTTATCATTGAATTTTCTTGGCAGCCTACGTCGTTTTCTTTTGCCGAAATAATAGAAGTGGCAGGCAATGTACCACTACCCCCTTATATAAAACGCAATACCGACGATGAAGACCCAAATCGTTATCAAACAATATTTGCACAACACAACGGATCCGTAGCTGCACCAACGGCAGGGTTACATTTTTCCGAAAAAATTTTTGAAAAACTTTCTGCAAAAAAAATAAATAAAACTTTTGTTACGCTGCATGTAGGGGCAGGCACATTTAAGCCAGTAAAAACTGCAACCATGCAAGAGCATGAAATGCATGCAGAATATATTGATGTGGATGTTGCCAGCATTGAAAACATAAAAAGTAATATTGGTAGAATAGCAGCAGTAGGCACAACATCGCTCCGTACAATAGAATCTTTATATTGGTTTGGTGTAAAAATTTACATAAATAAAAACATAAAAGAATTATCGTTGCTGCAATGGGATGCTTATTCCAACGAACTTATAAGCGTTAATCTTTCAGCTAATGATGCGCTAGATGCATTACTTACATGGATGAAAGAAAATAACAAGAAAAGAATTTTTACACAAACGCAAATTTTAATAGCACCTGGTTATACTTTTCGATTAGTGAAAATTTTGGTTACAAATTTTCATCAACCTAAGTCAACTTTACTTTTATTGGTGGCAGCGGCTATGGGAAACGATTGGAAAATATTGTACAATTATGCTTTAAAAAACGACTTTCGTTTTTTAAGTTATGGAGATGGGAATCTTATATTTATTTAAGATTTTTGATTGTAGATTTAAGAATAACTAGCACTTCAAAAACTAAAATAAATTTAATAGTTGAATGATTGGTATTGGAATAAAAGTCGGCGTTAAAAGTAATCTTCAATAAAAAAATATTCAATCTTATATTCCTATGGCTGAACAGTTACAGGAGTTCCCGCTGGTATGTAACTATACAAATCATTCATTTCGGAATATTTTACAGAAATGCATCCGTCAGTCCAGTTGTAAAAATTATCAACCGTCCACTCTTCTTCTTTACGTGTAGCGTGTATAGCAATACCATCACCAATTTTTGCATTCTTTGGTATTAAACCTTTTGCTTTTCGCTCATTAAATTTTTTAAAACTTTCAGCATTTGGATAATCTAGCAACAACTCAATACCCCATCTTTTATTCGTCTTTTTTTGTAATACTTTAAAATTACCAGTTGGTGTTCTTCTGTCGCCTTCTCTCATTTTATCGCCGAGATCTTTACTACCAAATACAATTGGGTAAGTTGCATACCATCCTTCTTCGTCATACACATTAAGCTCATAATTTTTTTTAGAAACGATAATATAATATGAACTTTGAGAAGCAAGCCTAAAAGCTTTTTTTTCTTTATGCTCTGCACGCTTTTTTAAAGAACGAAAATTAGAGCCCGTTGGTGTAAATGCAAACAATGCAAAAACCAATAGAATAACTGCAGCGGGGCGAAAAATACGAGTCTTCATTTTTAATAAATTTTCAATTAAAATACGAGATTAGTTTAAAATAATAAACATCATTTATTTGACCGTGAAATTAATAAATAGTAAACAACAAAATTGTTATAAAAATTGTAAATGGGCAAAATATTACCCAAAAAAAGCCCGCTTTTAACAAAAAAAAGCGGGTGTATTCTTCAAATTAAAAATAATTATCAATTACTAAACCTAAGACCTAAACTATATGGGCGAATATCTAGCCCTTTTTCAAATATCGATTTTGGAGAATATGAGCCATATAGTTTTATGCGCCCAAGCCCAATTTCTGCTATATAACTTAATTTAAATCTTTGTAAATCATAATCCCCTTGGTTCTTTTGTCTGCCTCTTTCGTTGCTACTCTGCTTGTTTCGTTGTCTTATTAAATAGCCTGCACTTACTCCAAAACTAGCGCTGATAGTAGGTTTCCCTTTTTGTTTAGTTGTTGAAAAGTTTAACATAAAAGGCACGGAAAGGTATTTTAGATTGAGCTTGTTTTTGCTAAATGAAATAGAATCTCTAAAAACAAAAGCTGCATTGGTAATAGTATTTGCAACACTATAAGGAAGAGGGCCACCCTCTTTTAAACTTACTGTCGAGCGAAATGAATAATTATTAAACTCAATACCTAAACCATATTTTAAATTTACATTTCTTTTTATAAGCGGTATTTTTTGTATGAAAAGCCAAATGTTTACATTGGCACTTTTGCCTGCACTTAGTTTCATATCGTCTGCAGAAAAAGTAGGACTACCAGGTTTACTAAAAACTGTCCCTATAGCATTGGTATAATTTGTTTGGTCATCCCAATTAGCAAAACCAATATCAAGTACAAAATAATTAGTGCTTCGATTGTGTTTATTGTTGCTATTTGCATTGTCAGAAATAACGGAAACAGAAGAATCTGAATTAGACTTTTTATGTTTTTTTATAATAATAATACTTCCAATACGGATGGTATCATTATGTTTTTTTATTTCCGCTGAATCATTTGTTGAAGGTTTTTGCGCAAATGTTATTGTTGCCAAGGCGCAAAAAAATGCTGATAAAAAGTAATGCCTTTTCATGTTGTTTAATTTTAATGAAATTAATATTTTGATTATTTGGATGCTATTTCAAAGCCAGCTATTTGCAATGTATTTCCTGGTTTTACGTTTGCAGTACGCTCTATCATTCTCTTTACTTTTCTAAAAAAACCTCCAGATTTGCTACGTTTTACAGCATCTTCATCCATATACAAAATTTTGTTTTCGTTTTTTTCTTCATTTAATATGGTTGTAGTTTTTGCATAGGTGTCTTCTAGAGGTACAATATTTTCTTTAGTTATTATAATCGATTTTATTTTTTCTGCTACATTTGCAACTACAATTTGCTCTTGTACTATATCGTTGCCAATAATTTTTTGTGCTGCCTGTATTGTATTTTCTTTTTTTAATGTTATCACTTGTACTAGTTCCTTTTCTTTATTTAGGTTATCAATTTTCGGTGTTTGTATTTTGCTTTTAGCAGCATTATTTTTATTAATTTCCTTTTCCTTTTTTTCAACCACTACTATATTTTCACTAGTATTATTTTTTTGTGTAATAGTGTTATTTTCTTTTGCCTCTATATTTGAAGTTGTTGTTTTAGCAACGCTTTGTTTAGTATTGTTATTATCATTCATTGATAAATGTGGGTTGTTATTTTTGATTGTTGTTTTTGTAGCTATTTCCGAATCTAACGGTATGAGATCTTTGCCAAAATATTTTAACCCCAAAAACAATCCAAACCCAATAAAAACAGCTGCTGCAGCCCATCTTAACCAGTTAAATGCAACTACGTTATATCTTTCTTTTTTATAGAGCAAATGTTTTTCTTCAAAAACAAGTTTTTCAGTTGCATCTAATTTTGTGCGCAACAAAGATTCGTATTCTTTCTTTACATTGGATGAATTAGATATTTGTGCATTTATATTTATCAAACCTTTTTCCTCTAATTCATTATCTATTTTTAGTAAAAGTTGCTCTTGTTGTTTATTATCGCAAATAATCTCCTTGTATAAAAAACTTTTATCTGCAAACGTAATTTCTTGGGCAGGAAGCACACTTGCTTGTAGCATTTCCAATTCTATTCTTACATCTTCATTTTCTGCTACAAAATCTTCTACGGCTTTTCGTTCATTTGCTAGCAACTCCCCATCTGCATACAGCAGAAAAAAGTGTTCATAATTATTACGGGTGATGTTCATTTTAATGTGTCTTTTGTCTAATATCTCAGTACTGAATACTCAATACTTTTTAAATTACATTTTCCATCTTTACCAAATATTCTCTCAGTTGTAATCTTGCTCTGTGCAAATAAACTTTTACCTGACTTTCATTTAAATTTGTTATTTCTCCAATTTCTGCATAATTATATCCTTCATAATCTTTGAGCATTACAAGGCTTCTGTCTCGTTCATTCAATTTGTTTAATGCCTCCTCTAATATTCTTTTTGTGTTTTGTTGTTGGTTGTGGCTGCCAAGTGCTGTTTCTTCAAAATCATCTTTTAATACTATTCTTTTGTTTTTTCGAATATGATCTATCATCGTATTGTAAGCCACGGTAAATAAAAAACTTTTGCATTTTAAATTTTCTACCACTTCTTTATTACTCCACATTTTTTCAAAAGAACTTTGTACTACATCTTTTGCATCATCTTCATTCTTAAGATTTTTAAGAATAAAACGATATACATTGTCTGCATATAGCCTTACACATTCGTTATAGTCTTTTTCGGTCATGCAGCGATAAAATTCTTTAAAATAAAGTTACATCTATTTGCTTGTTCAATAGTATAACGAATACTAAGAATGAAAAGTTACAGCAAGAAAAAATATTTCTATAATAGTAAAAAAAATGCCAACAAATGGTTCTTTGTTAAATAGTTCAATAGCTTTAAATCGTTACTTTTGCAAAGCAAAAAATTATTACAATGAATAGTACATTTTCAAATAGAATTGGTGAAGAATTAAATGAAATAAAAACTGCAGGGTTATTTAAAACAGAACGTGTAATAAGCAGTCAACAAGGTGCAGAAATTACAGTTAATGGTAAGCAAGTGTTGAATTTTTGCGCAAACAATTATTTGGGTTTATCGGCTCACCCTAGAGTGGTAGAAGCTGCAAAAAAATATATTGATACTCGTGGGTATGGCATGAGTAGTGTGCGTTTTATTTGCGGTACGCAAGATATTCATAAAGAATTGGAGCAAAAAATTTCTACATTTTTAGGTACGGAAGATACTATTTTATATGCCGCTGCTTTTGATGCAAATGGCGGAGTGTTTGAACCATTATTTAATGAACAAGATGGCATAATAAGCGATGCGTTGAACCATGCAAGTATAATAGATGGTGTACGCTTATCCAAAGCTCAGCGTTTTCGTTATGAGCATAACAACATGATTGACCTTGAAGAAAAATTAAAAGAATCATCAAATTTGCGTAGCCGTATAATTGTGACAGATGGCTCGTTTAGTATGGATGGCACCATTGCGCAGCTAGATAAAATTTGCGACCTCGCAGATAAATATGATGCTATTGTAATGATAGACGAATGCCACTCGTCTGGCTTTTTAGGAAAGACAGGTAGAGGTACACATGAGCATAGAAATGTAGTTGGAAAAATAGATATTATAACAGGTACATTGGGTAAAGCACTTGGTGGTGCTAGTGGCGGTTTTACAAGCGGTAAAAAAGAAATTATAGAAATGTTGCGCCAGCGAAGTAGACCTTATCTATTTTCAAACACGCTAGCACCAAGTATTGTAGGCGCATCTATTGCAGTATTAGATATGCTTAGTCATACCACAGAATTAAGAGATAAGCTAGAATACAACACAAAATATTTTAGAGAAAAAATGACTGCAGCAGGTTTTGATATTAAACCAGGCGAGCATCCTATTGTACCCATCATGTTGTACGATGCTGTAATTGCTCAAAATTTTGCAGCACAATTATTGGAAGAAGGCATTTATGTAATTGGGTTTTTCTTTCCTGTAGTAGCTAAGGGGCAAGCTCGCATACGAGTACAATTAAGCGCAGCACACGAGCAAGTACATTTGGATAAAGCTATTGAAGGATTTGTAAAAGTGGGGAAACAATTAAACGTAATTAAATAAAAAACGATGATACAATTTTTAAGAAAATTATTTGGCCTTGGCCCTGCAACAGATTATGCACAACTGGTAAAAGATGGAGCTATAATAATTGATGTACGCAGCAAAGGCGAATTTGATGGAGGGCATATTAAAGGCTCTATAAATATTCCTGTAGATGCACTTGCAAATAATTTGAGTAAACTAAAAGATAAAAACAAAACGATTATAACTTGTTGTGCAAGTGGTATGCGAAGCGCAGTTGCAAAAAATACACTAACAGCAAATGGTTACACACAAGTTTATAATGGTGGAGGCTGGAATAGCCTACAAAAGAAATTGTAATGTCAATTATGGTTGAGTAATTTTTGCAGAAATTGTAATAGCTGCTGAGCCTAATGGGTTAGTAAAACTACATCCACAAAAACTAATTTGCAACTTGCCATTTACAGAATTTACATAAACATCTTGGTTTGCTTTATTAATAAATTGTCTTGCAGGAAAATAACTTAACCAACACCCCACTTCAGTTTCTACAGAACTAAAATCACTACCATTTGTTCTATACTTCCCTGGTTTAGGGGGGGTATTTCCTGAGAAATAAAAATGTAAAGTTCCGTCGGAAATGCCAGGGTTTGCAGTAATTACATTATTGTTTGAAAAATCTCTGTTGGTATATGTATCTCCGCCTACACCAATTACGGTTGAGGTGCTAGTATTGTTTGTCGTATTGCAAGGTGGGGTTGGAGGAGCAATAATTTTAACTTTAGTCGTTCCTGCCCAACGTACACAATTATCAAACTTTACTTCTAATTTGTAAGTGCCACTATCAGCAAAAGTAGACACTGCTTTGTAACAAACATTAGAGTAAGGTGTTGTAAAGCCAGCCTGAGTAATAGAGCCTCCAGATGGAGAAAACCAATTATAATACCCTACATAGCTACTTGGTGCAGATAATTCAAGAGGCCACCCAACAACTACTGTATTATTGGTGCCATTATTGCCTGGAGTAATACTATCGGGTGTAGGACAGGTAGCATTGGTTGCATCATCTGTTGTAGCAGCTTTTTTACAAGAAATAAATAATAAAGTTGTACAAAAAAGGGCTAGTAGTTTCATTTTCATTTTTAATGATTTTTTTAATTTAAAGATACTGATAAAGTATTAAAAACGAAGTTTTAATACTTTTATTGTTGCGGTATTTTTAAAGCCGTAGGAACCTTAACTTCGTACCTAAAATAAATTAATCATTGTTATGTCAGAAATTTCAACTTTGTTTCTTAAAAAAAGTGCGGCTAAAGCACCCGATTTGGACCATCGCAAAAAAATAAATTTCAACATTGGAAGATACAATGCAGCAGTACCAATTGGCAAAACACAATTTGCACATGAACACTTGGCCAGAGAGCGTGCAAAAAATACGAAATGGCGTGCTATAGAAAATCTAGATCAAACCTTAGAAACATTTGAAGCTAATTTTAACAAACGTGGCGGTAAAGTAATTTGGGCAGAAACGGCTGAGCAAGCTATGGCAGAGATTATAAAAATATGCGAAGCTAAAAATTGCAAAACCTTGGTGAAGAGCAAGAGTATGGTTACGGAGGAAATTCATTTAAATGACAATTTAGAAAAACACGGTATAGAAAGTATAGAAACTGACCTTGGTGAATACATACAACAATTAGATGGTGAAACGGCTTACCATATTGTAACACCTGCCATGCATAAGAGTAAAGAAGATGTGGCGAAATTGTTTCATGAAAAATTAGGCACGCCATTAGATTTAACACCAGAGCAACTTACACTGAAAGCAAGAGAAATTTTAAGAGAAAAATATGTGGAAGCAGAAGTGGGCGTTACGGGTGCTAATTTTATCATCAGCGATATTGGTGCAATAGCCGTTACAGAAAATGAAGGTAATGGAAGATTGAGTTGTGCATTTCCAAAAACACATATTGCTATTGTTGGTATCGAAAAAGTAATTCCATCGCTTACAGATTTAGGATTATTTTGGCCGCTACTGAGCACGTTTGGTACAGGACAAAAAATTACTGTGTATAACAGCATTATTGCTGGCCCTAGGCAAGCAAACGAAACTGATGGTCCAGAAGAAATGTATGTAATTTTGTTAGATAATGGACGCACAAATATTTTGCAAAATCCAAAACAAAGAGAGAGTTTGTATTGTATAAGATGTGGTGCTTGTTTAAATGCTTGTCCGGTCTACAAAAATATTGGTGGGTTTAGTTATGGTGCAACATATAGTGGTCCTATTGGAAGCGTTATTACGCCTCACCTGCAAGGTATGGATGATTATAAACACCTTAGTCATGCATCATCATTATGTGGAAACTGTACTGAAGTGTGTGCAGTAAAAATAAACTTGCACGAATTATTATTAGACAATAGAAAAGAAGCAGCAGAAAAAGGATTTACAAGCTTTGGAGAAAAAGCAGCCTGGAAATTATGGAAATTTGCTAGTTTACATCGTAATGTCATGAATATGGGTACAGGATCTTTAAAAAACGCTTTTGTAAATAATATTTTTAAAGGCTGGACAAAACATAGGGGCGATTTAAATTTTAGTAAGAAAACTTTTAACGAAATGTGGAAAGAAAAGCATAGAAATTAAAAACAACAATTAAGCAATGCTACTCATCTACACTCCACAATCTACCACTCGGCTACAATACATCTGCAAATTTATTTTTGAAGAAATATTGCACACAAGCTACAGCCTTACATTAGATGAAGTTAATTTTGATAAATATGAAGGCAATAAAATAAATTATAGTCACAAAGAATTTACCAATAGTTTTCAAATAGCACCACATGGGTTACTTTTTCAAAATGGCATAAAGACTCAACAAATAAGTTGTTTTAAAGAAAATGATTTTACTTGTTTTTTTAAAAACAACAATGGAAATTTTTCTTTTGATATTTTTGCTGCTACTTTTTATTTAATTACTCGCTATGAAGAATATTTACCACACGAAAAAGATATGTATGGAAGATATGCACACCAAAATTCTATCGCATACAAAGAAAACTTCTTAAATATTCCTTTAGTAAACATCTGGTTAAATTCTTTCTCATTAATGATGCAAAAGAATTTCCCCACGTTAATTTTTCAGAGTACTACCTTCAACTTTCAACCCTCTTATGATATTGATATGGCTTGGTCATATAAAGAAAAAGGGTTTGTAAGAAATACACTCGGCTTTATAAAGAAACCTTCATTTAAAAGATTGAGTACACTTTTGGGAAAAAATGACGATCCTTTTGATTGTTATGATTTTTTAGATGAATTGCATGCTCAATATAATTTGAAGCCGATTTATTTTTTTTTAGTGGCAAAAGAAAATGGCCAATATGATAAAAACATCTTGCCAGATAATGAAGCTATGAAAATGCTTATAAAAACACATGCTGAAAAATATGACATTGGTATTCACCCGTCTTGGAAAAGTTACGATGCTATAGAAATATTGAAAGAAGAAAAGGAAATCTTAGAAAATATTTCTTCTAAAGAGATTAAATTTTCTAGACAACATTATATCAAATTTAATTTGCCCGAAGGGTATAAAAGATTAATAGATGTAGAAATTATAAATGAGTATAGCATGGGATATGGTACTATAAATGGGTTTAGAGCTTCTGTAGCATCTTCTTATTTTTGGTACGATTTAGTAAACGAACGAATTACAAAGCTTCGTATTCACCCATTTTGTTTTATGGATGCCAATTGTTATTATGAACAAAAATTATCTGTAGATGAGTCTTTTGAAGAACTGATGCATTATTATGAAATAAATAAAAAAGTAAATGGGCAAATGATAACCATTTTTCACAATAGTTTCTTAGGTACAAGTAAAGAGTTTGAGGGATGGCCAAATTTATATAAAAAATTTATATCTCAGCTTCGGCAATAATTTGCGATGTTTTTTTAATAGAATAGTTTACTAAAAAAACACCAATAAGTGTAATAATAGCGCCAATTAGAATGTTTTTACTCAAACTTTCATCTACAATAAAATAACCACATACCATAGCTACAAGAGGATTTACATAAGCATACAACGAGGCAACAGCAGCTGGCAATTTTTTCATACTGTATATAAAGGCTACAAAAGCAATGAGTGAACCAAGTACAACTAGGTAAGTAATAGCAAACCAACCTTTGCCTGATATTTGTGAAATAGGAACAACTGTTTGCGTAGTCTGCATAATAACGAATAGAATGACACAACTAATGAGCATTTGCCAACCCACGCCATAATATGGATTAATATCCACCTTGTTTCTTGCAATTAATATTGTACCAATACTCCAAGAAAGCATGGCTATAATAGAGAGAATAATGCCAAGCCAAAAATCGGGACCGGCAGTTGTAAATGCATTTTCATAAAATACCATAACAATGCCAGCAATACCCAAAAATAAACCTACAAAAGTTAGAGCTGTCATGCGTTTGCTATTAAAAAAAAGTCTTTCTAAAATAACTACACTTAGCGGATACAATGCACCTATGAGTGCACCCAAGCCAGCAGGAATATATTTTATAGCCCATGTGCTTAATGCGTTTGCAGACAAAAACATTATGATAGACATTAACAACAACCATCGAAATTGCTTACCCGTTGGAAGCGGAAGTTTTTTATAAAACAGAAAAAATGCAACAAATAATGTACCTGCTAAAAATTGGCGCAGGTATGCCATTTGCAAAGCTGGCATTTCGCCTACACCAATTTTACTCACTACCCATGTAGTCCCCCACACGGTGCTCGTAATAAAAAGTGCAAAATATCCTTTTGCTTTATCTGATTGTGGCAATGAAAAAATATTAATGTTTAAAATGTCGTGTATTTGTTATGACCATTGCAAGATTATTTACTTTACAATATTCTATACTATCATTATCCCTCATTGAGCCTCCTGGTTGTATAAATGCATCTATACCCGCAGTATGGGCTATGCGAACACAATCATCAAATGGAAAAAACGCATCGCTTGCAAGTGCCGCCCCTGTTGTGTCTGCGCCAAATTGTTTTGCTTTGTCTATAGCATTTCTAAGCGCATCTATTCTACTTGTTTGCCCACAGCCCTTTCCTATTAGTTGGTTATTTTTTACCAGTGCGATAGCATTACTTTTTAGGTGCTTGCACAGAATATTTGCAAAGGTTAAAGAAGTTTTTTCTAATGCTGTTGTTTCTCTACCGCCCACTTCTTTCCATTCTTGAATATTACTGTTATCGGCTTGTTGTATTAATACGCCATTTAGCAAAGATTTTGTTTGCAACTTTTGCTCAGGGTATTTTTTTACTTGCAATAATATTCTATTTTTTTTTTGTTGTAAAATTTGTAAAGCATCTTCGTTAAAAGATGGCGCCATTAATACTTCAAAAAATATTGCGTTTATCGCATTTGCGGTAGCTTCATCTATTTCTTTATTGCAAATAAGTACACCACCAAAAGCACTTTCAGGGTCGCCTGCCAGTGCGGTTTTCCAAGCGCTCGATACATTTTCTTTAATGGCTGCTCCGCAAACGTTGGTATGTTTTATAATAGCAAATACAGCATCTTTTTCTTCTTCAAATTCTGCTATTAATTGCAGTGCCGCATCTACATCTACTAAATTATTATACGATAATTCTTTACCATGTAATTGTGTAAATATTTCATTTAAATTCCCATGAAAACTTGCTGCTTGGTGTGGGTTTTCGCCATAGCGTAAAATATTTTTTTCTTTGTTGAAAGGAGTAGCGACATCTATATTATTAAAATACGAAGATATAACATTGTCGTAATGAGTACATACGTCAAAAGCTTTAATGGCAAATGCTTTGCGCTGCTCTAAAGTTGTTTCACCATTTTGTGTTTCTAATAAATTTTCTAATAATGCATAATCTTTCTTTGCGGCTATTACCACTACATCTGCATGGTTTTTTGCGGCAGCTCGTATCATACTTGGCCCACCGATATCAATCTTCTCTATAATAAGATTTTCTTCTTTTGCTGATGCAACCGTTTCTTCAAAAGGATATAAATCTACAATCACTAAATCTATTTCAGGAATATTGTGTTCTTTCATTTCTGACATGTGCACCGAATCATTTCTTTTGCCTAAAATACCACCAAACACTTTTGGGTGCAATGTTTTTACTCTTCCGCCCAATATTGATGGATATGAAGTGAGCGATTCTACAGGCAGACAAGACACTCCGAGTTTTTCTATAAATTCTCTTGTGCCACCAGTACTGTAAAATGTTACACCAAGTTTATTTAACTGATGAATAATAGTATCTAATCCATCTTTATAATAAACAGATATTAGCGCAGATTGTATTTTTTTTTGCATGGTTATATTGCCAGAATGGTGATAAGGCATTTGAAAAATCATTACATTATCAAAGAAATTGAAAGTCGTAAATGCTATTTTGCATCCAATACAAATGCACCTTCTTCTCCTGTAATAAAGTAATGCAAATGTAGTTCTTCGCACTCTTTTTTCCATTGCGCAATTTTCCACAGGCTGTTAGAAGCGTCAAATACAATGGTGGAGGGCAATAGAGCAGTTGTAATGTCTGTTATATTTATTTTGGGGTTGTTACAAATAAGTAAAACATCTATTTTAAACTTGGTATTTGTAGGTTCAAATTGTACAGCGCTATTAATTACCATTATTTTTTTGCTATAAAATTGCCAAAATTTACCCGAGCGTGTCAATGCCTGAAAAGTATCTTTACTTTCCTCTACTTGCATAGAAACTCTGGCAGGTTTTAAGTTGAAATTTTGCAATGCGCCATCTACTTTAAATTCATCATCACCATCAAACCAATATTTGTTGTTACTAACAAAATCAATGGCTGTGTGTCGGCTTATATTGTAAACGATAATTTTTTTTTGTTGGGTAAGCTTAATTTTTCCATATGCCCATACACCTACAAATAAAAACAAAAAAGCAAACGACATTTTTAAAAGTGTTTTGTGCCGCCTAAGTAATGCTGCAGCTAATAAAAATACAAAGCCATATAGCGCCCAAGTGGTAAATGCAGTTGCATATATTTTATCAATTAATGAAAGCGGCAGATTGTTAAAAAATTCTATCATTGCATTCATACACCAAGTAAGTACATAAATAAATTTGCCTACAAGCATTGCTAGTGGTGGAAAAGCCGCACATATTATCAATACAATTTCTGCAAATAGAATAGCAGTAGAAAGTGGCACACAAATTAAGTTGGTAAATAAAAATGTGGTGGGTATTTGATGAAAATAATAAATACAAATTGGTAGAGTTAAAATTTGAGCTGCTATTGTTATGGAGCACATTTCCCATACATATTGCAATGCTTTGTTTTTTGTATAATATAAATCTTGAATTGGTTTTTGCAACCACACAATACCAACAACAGCAAAATAGCTTAACTGGAAACCTACATCCCACAATAGAAATGGATCGTAACACAATAATAAAAATGCAGAAGACGCCAATGAATTGTAAATACTTGCTTGTTTAAAAAATTCTTTACCAATAATAATGCAAGTAAACATTACTGCGCTTCTCAATACTGAAGCCGATGCACCAGTAATTAAACTAAACAACCACAGGCAACCAAGTATTAAAATTACTCTGGTAATTGCTGAACTTTTTACATATGGCACTCGAGAAAATAACCAAACCAATCCCACATATATCAAACCTAAGTGCATACCTGAAATGGCTATAATATGCACCACGCCTGTATTGCTGTATGCTTGTACTACATCTTTATCTAAATCTTCTTTATAGCCAATAAGCAACGCCTCTGCAATGCCGCTTACCTTTTTACTGCCCACAATATATTTTTGCAAAGTATTTATTACTGCGGTTCTCGCCCAAAATATAAATGAATACGGTTTATTTTCGCTGTGTTCATTTAGCAGAATAAATTTATTTTTCTTTAAATATACTTGGTGCAGTGTTTGTTGAAAAACCATGTAGCGACTATAATTGAAACCGCCAGGGTTACCAGCATTTTTTATTAGTTGTAAACCACCTTGTATTAAAATTTTATCGCCATACCTTGGCATTGCAATACTTTCTTCTTTAGAAAAATAAATTAGTAGTTTGCCATTTAGATTTTGTGTTTTACCATTTTGAATGATTGATTCTACAATTGCATCCGCTTTTATTGATTTTTCTTTTTCAATAGGCGGCTCATTTATTTTTACAATTAGCGTGCAACTATCATTATAGTATTTGCCAAACCAATTGTTATTGTTTCTGATATCTTTTTGCCAACAAAGAAAAATGGCTATGCAAAATATAATAGCGTTTATCAATAGGCCTTGCAACCATTTAAATTTGTACCGTTTTTCAATAGATAAAAAATTAAAGAGAAACAAAAAAATGATTAAGAAAGTAATACAAATTGTGTTTGTAAGGAACGGTACCTTTACATACCATTGAAAAATAATTCCTAAAACTAATGGTAACAACAACCGCACAAATGGTGATGATTTCCACAAGGGTATGTTGTAAGATTTTGCCATTCAGTCGTTTTGATAAATGAATGTACAAATACTGTTTTATTTTTTGGAATTAATTGAAAGGTATTTTATGAGTAGGAGCCATTAAAGCATAAAAAGTTTTTTCATCCAGCTCTTTTATTTTAGCAGGTTCAATATCTCCCAATAAAATATTACTTATGTTTAGCCGTATAAGTCTTAGGCAGCGATGCTTTACTGCCATTACCATTTTACGTACCTGCCTAAACTTGCCTTCGGTAAGGGTAATAAGTAACCATGTATGTGGGTAAATTTCTCGTGGGTCGTGTGCGTATTTATAAAACTTGGTAGGCTCGGTAATTATTTTAACGGAGTAAGGCTTTGCTAAATAAAACTCCGTATCGTTTATAGGAATATTTATTCCAGCTTGTAATTCTACAAAACTTTCTTCCGTCATTTTATGCTGCACCATTACCAAGTAAGAACGAGTATGTGCTTGCTTTGCTAAAAATAATTTTCTGGTAACTGTTTTATCTGTAGTTAAAATTAATAGTCCTTCGGAGGGGCCATCTAATCTTCCTATTGCATGTGTACCTTCAGGAAAATCAAAATCTATTTCTCCGAGCAAAGGCACTTTATGGCTACTTACAAATTGCGAAACCATGTTGTATGGTTTATTGAGAATGAAGTAACGGTTGGTGGTATTATTAAGCTCTTGCATTCTTACAAACCTAAGTAGTTTTTCTTTTGATTGTCGTATAAAATTTTAGTTTATATTTGTTACTTTATAGTAAAGTAACAAGTAACAAATGACTGTAAAGCAAAAAATAAAAAAGCTATTAGAGGAATTTAACGAGTTGTCTGTAAATGAGATAGTTAATAAAATATCTGTATCTAATCAAATGGTGCATTTGGCTCTTAAACAGCTTCTTGACAGTAATGAAATCGTAAAACTTGGGGCTTCGCCAAAAACTATTTATCGGAAAATCGACGCTATTCAAACCGTTACAAAGGTTGATAATAAAAATATTTCAGAAGAAGAGCTTACTTTTTTGCAAAAAAACTTTTTACTAGTTACAGATATTGGCAATTTGGTAGAAGGCATAGAGGCATTTACATATTGGTGCAAACAAAGAAACCTGCCGCTTGAAAAAACAATCAAAGAGTTTATTTTGACGAAAAATAAATATGAAACTTATTATAACAAAGCACGCATTATTGATGGAACAGAAAAGCTAAAAAATACTAAGGAGTATAAAACCATTTGGTTAAATAAATTGTACTACTTAGATTTTTATGCCATTGAAAGATTTGGAAAAACAAGACTTGGTACATTGTTGCATTATGCAAAACAAGGGCAAAACAAATTTTTGATGAACATAATGATGCAGGAAATAGATGTTAAATTAAAATCGTTTATCGAAGAAAATAATATTGATGCCGTAGCATTTGTTCCACCAACAATTAGAAGAGAAGTGCAGATAATGAAATTTATGCAACAAAAGTTAAACTTAAATTTACCTCATATTGATATTCAAAAAATAAGTGGCATTATACCAATACCACAAAAGTCGTTATCAAAAATGAATGAAAGAATTAGAAATGCAGAAAACACTTTTGCTGTGGTAGACAATAGACAATTTAAGCATGTGCTTTTGATAGATGATGCAGTAGGTTCAGGTTCTACACTAAACCAAATTGCAGAAAAAATTAAAAATAAAAATGTATCTAAAAAAGTTACAGGAATAGCTGTGGTTGGCAGCTTTAAAGGATTTGATGTAATAACGGATGTGTAATTACGTGCTCAAATGTATACTCCGCCTCATAAAAATCGAAAATAAAGCTCATTTTAAGAATCAAACAAAAAAAAGCAATGTCCAAAGTAGAACATTGCTTTTTTATATCGAAAATTATGCTAATAATTTAATTCTCTAAATTAAGGAGCTGTTACTATTGGGCAACTACAATAACCAAATTTCATTCCCCAGTTTCCTGTAGGATTGATTACGGTACCATTTCCCCATCCAGTTTGTTGATCAATTATTTGACCAGCTTCATTATACTTCACTACCACAGCGTGTGCAGCAATACAACCACAAGTACCTACAGGGATAGCCGAAATTGGTAATTGATAAGTATAGGTTGTTGTATTGTTCTGTACTGTGTTATATGGAAAACGCCCCGGTACTGGGTTTCCAGGATTGTTTGTGGGAATAAGAGCGCAACTGCCAACATACAAATGTGTTTGTGTTAACACATAGCCGTTGGCTGTGCTATAAGTAACATAAATAAAATTTGCATCGTTTGTTACGCTTACATTACCTGCATTAATTGTTTGTCCTGCAATTAAAGTAACAGTGGTTGTAGGGCAAGTTGTGCCTCCTGCATCTCGACCAACTTCACCTCCAACATTGCTTTGTAATGGTTTAAGTAGTTGTGTTTGGTTTTCTGTAGTGGGAATTTCTAATTGGCTTTTTTTACAAGATA
This sequence comes from Ferruginibacter sp., assembly GCA_043729825.1. GTDB lineage: Bacteria > Bacteroidota > Bacteroidia > Chitinophagales > Chitinophagaceae > Ferruginibacter. The sequence continues at coordinate 2,043 of JAYTLA010000073.1, read as the reverse complement.
AAAACATGATGGATAAAGCAAAGAAAACCAGAGAAAGTGATATTTTTTTCATTCGAGTGGGTTTTGATTTTAAAATTTGTCATTATTTAGAAGATTGTGCATCTTGTTAAAAATAACATTACATTAACTTAACTGATATATTTCTGATTTATTGTGCAGATAAAATAAAACTTCTCATATAATAGTAATCTAATTTTTATAACGATTGAATACTAATAATTTAAAAACCTTGTAGTTTAATCTCTACAAGGTTTATGGAAAATAAAAAGCAATAAAAATTAATTATTTACTCAAATGCATGCTCCGCTCCTTATACAATTGTCTAAAATAAGGGTCACGTAAATCTTTTATAAAACGAATAGCTTCGCCTGTGCTTTTCATTTCGGGGCCAAGCTCTTTGTTTACACCAGGAAATTTATTGAAAGAGAATACAGGTTCTTTTATGGCAAAGCCTTTTAAGTTTTTCTCAAAAGTAAAATCTTTTAGTTTGGCTACACCAAGCATAATTTTTGTAGCAATATTAAGATAAGGTATATTGTATGCTTTTGCAATAAAAGGCGTGGTGCGGCTTGCTCGTGGGTTAGCCTCAATTACAAAAACGGTTCCATCTTTTATGGCAAACTGAATATTGATCAATCCTTTTATATTTAGTGTTCGTGCAATTTTTTCTGCATACTCTTCCATGGTTTGTACTACCAATGGTGTAAGATTAAATTGAGGCAATACCGCATTGCTATCACCACTATGAATGCCCGCTGGTTCAATATGTTCCATCAATCCCATTACATGAAAATCTTCTCCATCAAAAATGGCATCTATTTCCGCTTCTTGGCAGCGGTCCAAAAAATGATCTATCAAAATTTTATTGCCAGGCAAATGTTTTAATAAACTCAACACACCTTTTTCTAGTTCGTCATCATTCAATACAATTCTCATACGCTGCCCGCCTAATACATAACTTGGGCGTAGCAAAACTGGATAACCTACTTCTTTTGCAACTTCTATTGCTTGATCGGTATCATAAGCTGTTCCATAATTTGGATAAGGAATCCCCAACTCTTTTAAAATATCACTAAAGCGGCCACGATCTTCGGCTATATCCATACTATCGAAAGAAGTGCCAATAATTTTTACACCTTTCTCCGTCAGTTTTTTTGCAAGTTTTAATGCTGTTTGTCCGCCCAATTGTACAATTACACCTTCGGGTTTTTCGTGCTCTATTATTTCCCAAATATGTTCCCAATACACAGGTTCAAAATACAATTTATCCGCCATGTCAAAATCGGTACTCACCGTTTCAGGATTACAGTTTACCATTATAGCTTCCATGCCTGCTTCTTTTATAGCCAGCAAACCATGCACACAACAATAATCAAATTCTATACCTTGGCCAATACGATTTGGGCCACTACCAAGTACAATTATTTTTTTCTTGTCCGTTACTTTCGATTCGTTCGATAACAAATTTGAAACGGCGCTATTGTTTTCAAACGTACTATAAAAATACGGCGTCTTTGCCTCAAACTCTGCGCTACACGTGTCCACCATTTTAAAAACTCGTGTAATGCCCAATGCTTTTCTACGTTCATAAATGGCATCTGCATCACCATCTTGCATAATGCGCACCATTTGCTCATCGGAGAAACCAATCATTTTTGCTTCTCTCAATAATGCCTCGGGCAACGATGCAAAATTATATTTCGCAATCTCTTTTTCGCAATCTGCTATTTTTTGAATTTGATAAATAAACCAACGATCTATTTTTGTGCTTTCGCAAATACGCTTTACGCTCACACCTGCCATCAATGCATCTTTTATACGAAAAACCCTATCCCACTTTGGTATTTTTATATACTCAATTAATTCTTCTGCTTTCATTACACTCTTGCCATAATACCCCAAACCAACAGCTTCGTTTTCTAAACTTACACACGCTTTTTGTATGGCTTCCGCAAAGCTTCTGCCAATGGCCATTACTTCGCCCACGCTCTTCATTTGAAAACCAAGTGTATCATTTGCACCTTTAAATTTATCAAAATTCCA
>JAYTLA010000072.1:0-9552 GCA_043729825.1 Ferruginibacter sp. | reverse complement strand
CATAAAAAAGATTATGGCCGGTTGTTACTTTGTTCGCTTACAGGTATTGCTATTAATCAATTGCTTTTCATTAAAGGTTTATCGCTCACTTATTCTATTCACGCATCGTTATTAATGCTTACCACACCAATTTTAATAACCATTGTAGCGGCTTGGGTACTCAAAGAAAAGATTACAATTTTTAAATTGATGGGACTAGTGCTTGGTGTAACTGGTGCCTTAGTGCTGCTTTTAAATAAAGAAAAAAATGGTAATCCTACCGATGTTTTTTTGGGCGACATTTTTATTATTTTAAATGCCATATCCTACGCCGCTTATTTTGTGCTGGTAAAACCACTTATGAAAATATACGACCCCATTGATATTATCCGCATTCTTTTTACCATTGGATTTATAGTTACACTTCCTTTTTGTTATACAGAATTTAGAGAAATACATTTGGAAATATATAGCGTTAAAGAATTTATTTTGCTTGCATTGATCATATTTGGTGGTACATTTTGTGCGTATCTTTTTAATATATATGGCATCAAAATTTTAGGCGCATCGGTAGCAGGCGCATATATTTATTTGCAACTTATTTTTGCAACTACCATTGCAATAATTTTTTTGGGAGAAGAACTGGCTTTGTATAAATTACTTGCAGGAGCACTTATTTTTGCAGGCGTTTACCTCGCCAACAAACAAAAAAACAATGGCTAAAATAACAATAGCAAATACCGAAATTGAATATAATGCAGCTGCAACCTTGTTTAAAGAATATGCAGCATGGCTTAATATTGATTTAGGTTTTCAAAAGTTTGAAGAAGAATTATTGCAACTTAAAGAAATGTATGCATTTCCTGTTGGTGCTATTTTATTAAGCAAAAATGAATATATATATACCGGCTGTGTAGCAGTACGAAAAAAAGAAAACGATATTGCAGAACTGAAAAGAATGTTTATTAAATCTAATCATCGCAAGGAAGGAATTGGCGCTTTGCTGCTACAAAAAGCTTTAGAGATAGCTACTGAATTGCACTATAAAAAAATAAGATTAGATACACTTGATACAATGACTCCCGCTATAAATTTGTATAAAAAATTTGGGTTTTACGAAATTGAACCTTATTATTTTAACCCAGAAAAAAATGCGGTATTTTTTGAAAAGGTTTTGTAATGTTTTTTTATTTGCCACGAATGGCACTAACAAACACGAATGATAAAAGAACTATTCGTGAAAATTCGTTCAATTGGTGACGAAAAATTTATTGCTCTTTTGGATATTTAAAAAATAAAAAACTTTTTTCTGCTTTCTCAAAATCTTTCCAACTATCTATATCTGCTTCTACAGCAAAAACGCCGCATGTAGGCATATCAACAATGCGTACTTTGCCACAAACTGTACTTACAAATTCGGTAATACCAGGGTTGTGCGAAAATATTGCTACACTATTATCGTTATCGTTTAGTTCTTTTATTACATCGTAAAAAATAAGTGAGGCTGGGTGGTATAATTTTTCAAACAAAATCATTTCCTCTTTAGTTTTACCATACGCATCCAAAAAAGCTTTGCATGTTTTACGGGCACGCTTTGCTGGGCTACTTACAAAAGCATTTATTTTTATACTCTGGTTCACCAATTTTTCTGCCATCTCTGCTGCTTCTCTTTTGCCACTATCATTTAATGATCTATCAAAATCTGTTTCACCAATATTAGCCCAACTGCTTTTTGCATGGCGAATGAGGAGGAGTGTCTTCATGTAACAAATATAAAAACTAAAGTGCATAATAAAACTGCAAATAAATTACAGTTTTTTTAATTTCAATATATCTGTGTTAAAATTTTTTTATCTTAATTAGTGAACTTCAACGTTATTAAAATTATTTGATAAGGTTAGTAGTAAACTCATAATATTCTAATGGGGTAGTACTATAAACCTCTTTAAAATACATTTCAAACTTAGTATCTGTTATTGTTTTTATTTTAGTAACATCACCATTTACGTTTATTGTAGAATCATTTATCAAGTTATAAGTTAATGTATCTTTTCCTACTGGAGCTATTTGTAAGTATATTTTTCCATCAGTTCTTACATCAAAATAATCAGCAGCTACACCAGTATAACTAAATGGGTGCGACATATTATTGTAGTAATCATTTTCTAGTATTGTAGCAACTTTCCATTTTGCTATTATTTTTTGAGCTACTGTTTTAGTAACTACGACAGTTACTTCAGGTTCTGTATCTTTTTTCTTACATGCTGATATTGAGCCTAGAAATACAAACCCACAAATAGTAATTTTTTCATATTTTCCTTTTTAGTTTAATATAAGATACATTTACGCTATATAGTGCTGCTTATTATCATTTCATTAACATAGCTTTAACCTACGAATTACGTTCTTTCATCAAAACATTTGTAAAGTGAAATCTTTGTAATTAATGTGCGAAGTATAAAAGGGTACATTACTGCACCCTTTTATGTTTCTTAACTTAATAATATATTCTATCTCCTGTAAGTAGAAGTATATTCATCATAATCAGTTCCTACACCAGGTATTTTTGCATGGAGAATTAATTGATTATCTGTTAAAGCATTAATATCAGTTGTAACACCATCCACAGAAAGCTTTGTGTCGCTTATTACACTGTACGAACTTGATGTACTGAAAGTAGGGCCATCATATACTCTTCCGTCAGCTCTAAAATCAATAACATCATTGGCTGTACCTGAGTATGTAGTTATGTGAGATGTATTGTTGAAATAATCATTATAGGTTTCAGTAGTTAGTGTCCATTTACCCATGATCTTCTCAGCAGTAGTTTTTTCCACATCTTTTTTCTTACAAGCAGAAAACAAAGCCATTGATGCAATGATTAGAAATAATAATTTTTTCATGTTTTTAGGTTTAATTTTTATAAATATTTATTTACTTCTAAGAATAAGTGACGCACAAAGAAAAATACGTAAACTTTTTAATAGTATAAATGATAACTCAAAAATACAAAAAAGATTGCAATATTTTTTTTTAATTGACAATTGCGTCATTTTGGTTATAAGCGTGTCGATTTGGGGCATAAGTGTGCAAAGTGCTTTTCTAAAATTTTATTTTCGCAACGTTTTTTTCTGATATTTTTTAATTTTTTCAATATATTTTTACAATTATTACTACAATCCTCCTCATAACGCCCCCATTTACCCAATTAAATACGCCCTACCCAGCTACTGCGTACATAAAGGGTTTTTTAAACACAAAAGGCATTACTAGTTTTCAAAGTGATTTGGGTATAGAAGTAACTTGTGCATTGTTTTCAAAAAATGGCTTAACAAATCTTTTTGAAAAAATGCTAACATTAAATCAATCATTTTCTGCCAATGCAGCAAAAATGATTGCCATGAAAAATGATTACATCTACACTATAGATGCCGTAATTTCTTTTTTGCAAGACAATAATCCTACACTTGCACACAGCATTTGCAAAAGAGAAATGCTGCCCGAAGCAAGCAGGTTTGAGCATACAGATGATCTGGAAAAAGCTTTTGGAAATATGGGCATACAGGATAAAGCAAAATATATTGCTACCATGTACTTAGAAGATTTATCGGACTTGATTAAGGAGACAATAGATGAACATTTTGGCTTTAGTAGATACGCAGAAAAATTAGGGCGGAGTGCAAATAGTTTTGATGAATTGTACAATGAATTACAAAAGCCATATACATTTATCGATGAAATTTTAATAGAAATATTGACTGCACAAATGAAAGATATCAATCCGAAAATGGTAGCACTCTCTGTTCCTTTTCCTGGTAACTTATATACTTCGTTGAGATGTGGGCAATGGATTAAAAGAAACTATCCCAATGTGAAAGTAATGATGGGCGGTGGTTTTGCCAATACGGAGTTGCGCTCGTTAAGCGATGTTCGTGTGTTTGAATTTTATGATTTTATTACATTAGATGATGGGGAAGCACCCATTGAAAACCTCATTGCATACATCACAAAAAACAAAACGATAGATGAACTAAAACGTACTTTTTTATTGCAAGATGGAAAAGTGGTTTACATAAATAATACCGCTGTAAAAGATTATAAGCAAGGCGAAGTAGGCACACCAGATTATAGCAATTTAAAATTGGATAAATATATTTCGGCCATAGAAGTAGTAAACCCAATGCACAGAATGTGGAGCGATGGTAGGTGGAATAAACTCACCATGGCACATGGCTGCTACTGGGGCAAATGTACTTTTTGTGATGTAAGCCTAGATTATATAAAACTCTACGAGCCTGTAGCGGCGGGCATTATATGCGATAGAATGGAAACCATAATGGCGCAAACGAATCAAAATGGATTTCATTTTGTAGATGAAGCTGCACCACCAGCACTTATGCGTGCAGTAGCTATAGAAATTATAAAAAGAAAAATGGTAGTGAGTTGGTGGACGAATGTCCGTTTCGAAAAAAGTTTTACAAGAGATTTATGTTTGTTGCTTAGTGCATCTGGATGCATTGCAGTATCTGGTGGGTTAGAAGTAGCAAGCGATAGATTGTTACAATTAATAGACAAAGGAATTACCGTTTCGCAAGTAGCAAAAGTAAATCGCAATTTTACTCAAGCGGGCATACTCGTACATGCTTACCTCATGTATGGATTTCCTACACAAACAGATCAAGAAACGATAGACTCATTAGAAATGGTACGGCAACTTTTTTCAACCAATGTGCTCCAATCTGCATTCTGGCATAGGTTTGCGCTTACAGCACATAGCCCCGTAGGTTTGCATCCCGAAAAATTTAAGGTGAAAAAACTTAGCGAAGCCGTTGGAACATTTGCCAACAACGATGTAGAGTATGAAGATGAAACTGGAGGAGATCATGATAGTTTTGGATATGGTTTAAAAAAATCTTTGTTTAACTACATGCACAATATTGGTATAGATGAGCCATTGCAAAAATGGTTTGAACATAAAACACCAAAAACTAAAATTGCTCCCAATTTTATAGAAAATGCATTAAATGAAATAGAAATAATTTCTTTTAAACCTAATGCAAAAATTATTTTCTTAGGTAATATGCCAACCGTAGAATATTTTACACAATCTAAAAAAGGTTTTAGTAGAGAAATGGCAAAGCTTAGTTTTTATAATAAACGAAATACACAAGAAATACAAATACTAAAAGCCAGTGCCGATTGGCTGTTAAATTTATTGCCACAACTCTCTGTACAAAACGAAAAACAACTTACTGTACAACAAATAAAAGAAAACTACGAATCTGTTAGACTGGATGATTTTGAATTGTTTTGGGATAATAAACCCATGAATAGTTTGTGGCAAAGTGGTTTATTGATGTTATAAAATATATATTTTATCTCTCTTAGTAGAAAAGTCAATTATTATTATAAAATATTGTATATTATAAAATATTGTAATTCAATAATGTATAATAAAATGTTAATTTATATATAAATATATTTTATTATTTAAATATTTTTATATACGTTTACATCTCGATTCGATTTTTCCATTCCTGCTGAAAACTTCCCCCAAAAAGCTAAAATTCACTTTCCTATTTTATTTGAGCATAACAGTTATTGTAAGAATTGTATGCATTACAAATATGTAATGTATGCCTTGTTGCCTATACTGTTAGTTTTTAAACAATATTTTTTAGCAAATCAAATTTAGGTTATGAAACAAACTATTATTTACAAATTCGGGGATTGTCAGCGGTACTGTTGTATTAAAAAAACTTTTTTCCGCTCTTTACAAATTATTTCATTATTTTTTGCTTTTTCTTTTGCAACAAATGCTTTTGCACAATCTGCATCTGTAAGTACAAACGCATCTGATTATGCGCCAGGGCAAACAGTTATTATATCGGGCTCTGGCTGGCGACCAACCGAAAATGTTCGCTTAGTTATTACAGAAACCCCATTATTGCATCCACCAGATACCTTGTATGCTATTGCTAACAACCTAGGAGATATTTACAATAACCAATATATTATTCAAAATCATGATCTGGGTCAAGCGTTTATTCTTGTTGCTACAGGTCTTACTTCTGGGTTCACTGCTTCTACAACTTTTACAGATGCTGCTACTACCGCCAATCTTGACCAAGTCAGAAATGGCGCTGCTACTTCTCCAATTAGCCCTGCTAATTGGGTTAATGGTAATGCGGGTCCTTCCAATTCGCATTATACCGAAGGCTGGTCAATTCCTTATCGTATTACAATAGATGGTCTAACACCAGGAGCTCATGAAGTAGTTATAGAATGGGATACTAAGGATGGCGGCAAACATGCTATTGATTATATTACTACTTATAACAATCTTGATAATCTCCCAGGGTCGCACTTAGGCTTTGGGCACTCTGCTGAAATAATTGACCCCACAATAGGAGTGGCTGGGCTTAGTGCACCAAGCACTTTTCCAATTCCTGCTCCAAGTTCTGCAGGAGCTTCTGTAGCTGGGCAACCAACTGCGAGTTTTAATGGACAAGCAGCCGCCATAAGATTAATGACCATTTACAATGGCACTATAACTGCATTAGCTTATGTAACACAAGATCCACTTGTGAGTGCACATACAAAAACAAGTATAAAAATATCTTTTACTACTACTAACTCAACTGTTTTATTAACATGGGGCGGACATATAGCTACTGAAGCTGATTGGGGAATTGGCGAAGGAGCTACTGGAGTCCCAGGATCTCCATATCACACAAGATTAATAAGTTTAGATGGTTCAGGTGGTAATCAAGATAGATCTCTCCAAGTTGCAGCAGTAATTACTCCTGTAGCTTGTACTATTTCTGGACCATTAAAAGCTTGTTCCGAAACCAATTCTTTAATCTACACATCTACTATTACAAACTCAAATAGCCAACCTGTTACCTATGCTTGGTCATTAATTAATAATACTGCAGGTGCTGTAATTAGTGGTTCTACAACAGGCACTTCAATTTCAGTAGTACCTTCTGGTGCAGATTTTATTCCAGGTGGTATATTTAATGTACAATTAGTTGCAACAAGACAAGGGCTTTCTCATACTTGTTATCTTGGTAGCGATGTGAGCCCTGGTACCAATGTGGTTATTTCCCATGTATTAGTGACGGCTACGGCAAATCCTACTCAAATTGACCTTGCTGTTGGCAATACATCGCAGTTAAATGCAACTGTTACTGCCGGTATTGCTCCTTTTACCTATTCATGGAGTCCAGTATTGGCAGGAGGTTCATTAAGTAATCTTTCTATAGCCAACCCTATTTTTACTGCAACTCTCCCAGGTTCATATATTTATACAGCGACTGTTACAGATGTCAATGGATGTAATAATTCGGATACAGTTCGAATATTCGTTCCAGAGCCTGCTCCACCACCTTGTAGTGTTACTGGTCTCACTCCTATATGTCCTGGCACTACAAATACATACAGCGGACCATCTCCAATTCCAACAGATTTTACTTATTTATGGTCACTAGTAAACAATAGCAATAATGCAACCATTTCAGGTCCTACCAATGGTACGTCTGTAAATATAATTGCTGGAAGCGCTTGTAATACTAGTTATACAGTACACTTGCGTATTGAATCAACATCAGGTTTGGTGTTTTCAGATTGTGAGTTAACGGTTTCGGTAAATGATGTAACGCTACCGGTAATCACATCCTGTCCTGAGGGCTCGAACCTTGGTTGTAACCCAACAGGTCTTCCTGCACCAGGTACTGTAACAGCTACAGATAATTGTGGTACTCCAACCATAACTTCCGCACTTGGTGCAATTACAAGTAATGGTTGTTTACGTTCTCAAACAAGAACATATACCGCTACGGATGGTTGTGGAAATACTGCTACATGTACACAAGTATTTACATGGACAGTGGATGTAACACCGCCAGTATTTACGGGTACATATACTACAGTAAATCTTGGTTGTAACCCAACAGCAACAGTTATTACAACTGCACTCGATGGTGCAACTGCTACTGATGTTTGCGGTACGCCAACCATCACACAAGTAGATGGAGCGGTTATAACCAATGGTTGTTTACGTTCGCAAACAAGAACATTTACCGCTACAGATGCTTGTACCAATAGTGCTACAACATCTCGTACTGTTACATGGACAGTGGATGTAACAGGACCAACATTAGTTGGAACTTTAAATAACAAAAGCATTGATTGTGAAAAGGTAGTTGTATTTGATACTCCACAATTTACAGATAACTGTGGTCAGCCAACAGTAACATCAACGGATATTATACCTACTGGCAATAGTTGTCCAAAAGCGTATGTACGTACATGGACTGTAACAGACGCTTGTAATAATAGCTCAACATTTAGTCAAACCATAACAGTGCTTTGTTGCCCATCATATTGTACATACACCCAAGGGTTCTATGGCAATAAAGGTGGTAAGGCTTGTACTCCAAGTGGCACACTGGTTTCAGCATTTACCATTATGAATAATGCCATAAATGCGGCTGGAGGCAGCAAAGTGTTTGGTATTGATAATTCTCAGTTCCGATATTTCAAATTAGTAAGTGCGGATATAACTAGTGATAATATTTTTAATATGCTACCAGGGGGTTCTACTCCACGTGCAATTGATGCAGGAACTAGCTTTACAAGCTATGCAAATACAAGTACATGGTCAAGGATAATTCTTTCAAGTAATTCCACAACTTATGGTAAAATTAGAAATAATTTGCTATCGCAAACGATGACATTATTCTTTAATCTATCATTGAATAATGGAGGATTGGGAAGTTTCGAATTATTGAGTTCGGGTATTATTACGTCACCAAAGGTTAGTTGTATTAGCCCATTACCGTTGGCACAAAAAGATACATTCTATATACCTCAAAATATAGTAACTTATCTTACAAACAATGGCAATGCTACAGTACAGGGATTGTTTAATTTAGCGAATCAATATTTAGGCGGATTTACTGCATCTGGTATTAACATAAGTAGTGTAAACAAAGCTGTAGATGCCATAAATAATGGGTTTGATAATTGCCGTGTGTTTAGAGGTTATTATACACCTGTTACTTCTTATGCTTTAATTGCAGCTACTAAGCAAGGGGTTATTGAAGATAAAGCAATATTATCTCCTACTGTGAAGGATGCAAAGGCCAATATTCCAGAACCAGTTGAATTAAAGGCTACAGCACATCCAAATCCATTCAATAGTTTTGTTGAAATTAATTTCGATTCTCCTATTGAAGGAAAGGTATTGCTTGAAGTATATACTGTTTTAGGACAGAAAGTATATACTGATTCAAAAGTAATATTTGGTAAAGGTGCAAGTAAATCGGGTAAGTTTAGCATAACAAATGTATTGCCAAAAACGCCTTTGATTTATAAACTTAGCGTAGGAAATTATAATACTCTTGGTAAGCTTTTCCCTCAAGGGAATTAAATAAACAATGCAAACAATTAAAAAGGCTCCAAAATTTTGAGGGCACTGAAAAAGTCTTTTTTAAAGTGATAGAAAAAAGGAGTAGAAAACTAAGGTTTTTTGCTCCTTTTTTTGTATCTTGATGGGGCAATAAAAAG
>JAYTLA010000071.1:0-21704 GCA_043729825.1 Ferruginibacter sp. | reverse complement strand
ACTTCGCTCAGCTGCTCCAATATGGCTTCTTGCTTCCAATAAAAGTTTGGCCAATCTGCTTTTTGATGTATGTATATTTCTTTTATCCGCATAATATGCGGCAAATATAGGGATTATTTGCAAGATTTGGTATTATTCACCGCATATTTTGCGGATATTAAGGTGATTATTCGCCGCATTAGCTGTTTTTAAGCTTATCTCTCGCTTCCATCAAAGCAAAACCCAATAAATTTTGACCCTTCCATTTTAAAGGATTGAGAGCATCATTATTATCTTGCGACAAACCAATACCCCAAATAAAATCAATAGGGGTAGCATCTTCAGCTTGAGAAAGTGTTTTAGCCTAAAAGCTTATTTAACCTTTCACATACATATTATGCATAGAAGCAAATTGGTAAAAAAACAGGTATTTATACGGTTGTTTTGTATTGAATAATTGTGTTACTTTATGGATTGGGAGATAAGGGTTTATGGAATTTTGGATTAAAATAACAATGCCACATTACTGTGGCACTCTTAAAGATGTTTACACAACGGAATAATCCTTATTGTGATTTGCTTTCGTTGCAAATATATAGAAGAAACTAATAAAACAAAACTAATTATGAAAAAAACTTTAGGACTTGACTTAGGAACAAACTCAATTGGATGGGCATTAGTTGAACAAAAATTCGATGAAAAAATTGGTAAAATTGATGGTATGGGTAGTCGTATAATACCAATGAGTAAAGAAACCCTAGATAACTTTGGTGTTGGAGTTCAAAAATCTGCAACATCTGAACGAACACAATACAGGGGCGTAAGAAGATTAGTACAAAGAGATTTATTGCGTAGAGAAAGATTACACAGAGTATTAAATATTCTTGGATTTTTACCAGAACACTATTCTAATAAAATTGATTTTGAAAAACATTTTGGGCAGTTTAAAAAAGGCACTGAACCTAAGTTAGTTTATAAAATTGGGGGAAATGGCAAAAATGAATTTTTATTTATGGAATCCTTTAAAGAAATGCTTGCCGAATTTAAAATAGCACATCCTTCCTTAATAAAAGAAGAAAAAAAAATTCCTTTTGATTGGACAATATACTATCTAAGGAAAAAAGCTTTGACTAAAAAAATAGAAAATGAAGAATTAGCTTGGCTTCTTTTAAATTTTAATCAAAAAAGAGGTTACTATCAATTACGAGGAGAAGATGAAGTTATCAAAGAAAATAAATTAGAAGAATACTACTCACTCCTAATAAGTGATGTAACAGATTCGGGAGATAGGAAGGGAACTGATATTTGGTACAATGTAATACTCGAAAATGGATGGATTTATAAAAGAGCAAGTAGAATACCCTTATTTGATTGGGTTGGCAAGACAAAAGATTTTATTGTAACAACTGACCTGAACGATGATGGCAGTGTAAAAACTGATAAAGATGGAAAAGAAAAAAGAAGCTTTAGAGCTCCTAAAGAAGATGATTGGACATTAGTGAAAAAGAAAACAGAAACAGAAATAATTAATAGTAATAAAACTGTAGGTTGTTTTATTTATGATACACTTTTACAGAAGCCAACTCAAAAAATAAATGGCAAATTAGTACGAACCATTGAAAGAGAATTTTATAAAAAAGAATTAATCTCTATTTTAAAAGTGCAGATAGGGTATATATCGGAATTGACAGATTCAAAATTATATAATGCCTGTATTGAAGAATTATATCCAAATAATGAAGCTCATAAAAACAATATAAAGAACAGAGATTTTATTTATTTATTGTTAGATGATATTATTTTCTACCAAAGACCTCTAAAAAGTAAAAAGTCATTAATAAGCAATTGCAGTTTTGAAAATAAAATGTTTACTGTTGATGGAATAGAAAAAATTGAACCTTTAAAATGCATTGCAAAGTCACATCCCTATTTTCAAGAATTTAGGTTGCTGCAATTTGTAAGAAACCTTAAAATCTATGAAAGGGAACAAAATATAAATGGCAAATTATTTTACGATGCAGATGTAACTAAACTGTATTTAAAAACAGAACATGACTACGAAGAACTATTTAATTGGCTAAATAATAAGGGAGATATTACACAAAAGCAATTTTTAGCTTACTCAAAGTTCAAACTAAAAGAAGATAAATTCAGATGGAATTTTGTAGAAGATAAAGCTTATCCATGCAATGAAACTAAAAGTATATTTATAACAAAAGCAAGCAAAATAAAAGATTTTGACATTTTATTTTTCAATGAAGAAAAGTCAATTGAGTTGTGGCATATTTTATACTCCGTTACTGACAAAATTGAAATTGGTAAAGCAATAATTTCATTTACAAAAAAATATAAATTGCCTAATGAATTTGCGGAAGTATTTTCAAAACTTAAGCCTTATGAAAATGATTATGGCGCATACTCCACAAAAGCAGTAAAAAAATTATTATCATTAATGCGCTTTGGCAAAAATTGGAATGAAAATAATATTGATGAGAATACAAAAGGGAGAATTGATAAGATCTTAACAGGCGAATATGATATAACTATTAAAAATAGAGTTAGAGAAAAAGCTATTGATTTAAAAACGACTACAGATTTTAATGGTTTACCTCTTTGGCTTGCATCCTACATTATTTATGATAGGCATAGCGAAGCTAGTGATTTAGCAAAATGGAAAACACCTGATGATATTACAAACTTTTTAAAGTTTGAATTTAAACAACACTCACTCAGAAACCCAATAGTAGAGCAAATTATAACAGAAACATTACGAGTAGTGAAAGATATTTGGGTTGAATATGGTAATGGAAAAGAGAATTTCTTTGATGAGATACATATTGAGCTTGGTAGAGATATGAAAAACCCAGCAGATAAGAGAAAAAGAATGACTGAGAAGATTTCTGAAAATGAAAATACAAACCTGCGTATAAAAGCATTACTTACAGAATTAAAAAACGATGGAGTAATTGATGTTAGACCATATTCGCCAAGCCAACAAGAAATTTTAAAAATATACGAGGAAGGTGTTTACCAATATGAAAGCAGAAAAGATAAATTAGACGAAGTAGATAAAATCAGGAAAAGCTCAAAACCTACCAAAGCAGAAATAAATAAATACAAGCTATGGCTTGAACAGGGCTATGCATCGCCATACACAGGCAAGACAATTCCGCTTAGTTTATTATTTACAACAAAATATCAAATAGAACATATATTTCCGCAGTCCCGATTTTTTGATGACTCAATGACAAATAAAGTTATTTGTGAAGCAGAAGTAAACCAATTAAAAGATAATATGACTGCTTATGAATTTATCATTGACAATAAAGGAAGCATAGTAGAATTAAATGGTGGAGGCTCAGTAAAACTTTTTAATAAAGAAGAATATGAAAACCATATTCAAAAATATTTTGCAAAAAATAAAACCAAGCTTAAAAATTTATTAAGTGAAGATGTGCCAGACTCTTTTATAAACAGGCAATTAAACGATAGTAGATATATAAGTAAGCTTGTGAGAAATTTACTAAACAACATTGTAAGAGAAGAAAGAGATGGTGAATTAGAACAAGAAGCTACCGCTAAAAACGTTATTACACTTAATGGTGCCATTACCTCACAAATGAAACAAGATTGGGGATTAAATGATGTATGGAATGAACTCATAACCCCACGTTTTGAAAGATTAAATGCTATTACTAATACCAATGATTTTGGTAGTTGGGAAAATAAACAAGGTAAACAAGTATTTCAAATAACTGTACCAGAAGAAATATCGAAAGGGTTTAGTAAAAAAAGAATAGATCATAGGCATCATGCACTCGATGCACTTGTGATAGCATGTGTAGGAAGAAACCATATAAACTATCTAAACAATTTGAATGCAAAAGATGAAAACGATAGAACAGTAAAGCATGAACTTAGGAATACCCTGTGTTTAAAGACCAAACCTGATGAAAAAGGAAACTACAAATGGGAGTTTAAAAAACCTTGGGTAACATTTATACAAGATGCAAAAGAAAAATTATTAGGTACAATAATTAGTTTTAAACAGAATGTACGGGTAATAAACAAAACGAATAATAGATATCAAAAGTGGATGCCTGATGCAAATGGAGTAATGAAAAAAGAAATAGTAAAACAAGAAAAAGGAGATAACTGGGCTATAAGAAAACCATTACATGCAGATACTGCAAATGGCAAAGTTTTTTTACAAAGAGTAAAATCAAATTTAGTATCTATTACATCAATTTTGGAAACACCAAACCTAATTTTGGATAATGATATAAAAAATGAATTAAAGAAAATAACAAAAATATTTATAAATGATGTAGTAGGATTAAAAAAGTATTTAAAAATAAACCCCATAAAATTAAATGATAAAATTATAGATAAAGTAGCGATATACGAAACCATAGAAGCTACGGCTAATAGAAAACCTATTGATAGCACATTCGATGAAAAAAAGATTGGAAAAATAACCGATTTAAGTATCCAAAAAATATTACTCAATCATTTATATCAAGAAAAATATCAAAAACAGAAAGATGAAAATGGAAAAAAAATTGCACCTGAAGAACTTGCATTCTCTCAAGACGGGCTTGATGAAATGAATAAAAATTTAGTAAATCACAAACCTATTTTTAAAGTTAGAATTTTTGAAGAAGGAAAGAAATTTGCATTAGGACAAAGTGGTAATAAGAAAGATAAATACGTAGAAACTGCAAAGGGCACAAATATGTTCTTTGCTGTTTATCAAAATAAAAAAGAAGAAAGGAATTATAAAACAATACCATTAAATGAAGTGATTGAAAGCCTAAAGATGGGCTTAACAGCCGCTCCCGAAACAGACGAAAATGGAAACCAATTAGTATTTACACTATCACCAAATGATTTAGTTTATGTGCCAACTATTTACGAAAAGGAAAATCCATTAAAAGTTGATTTTAATAATCTAACTAATGAACAAGCAAAAAGAATTTATAAAATGGTTAGTTCCACAGGTAGTGAATGTCACTTTACATCTAATTATTATGCCGCACCGATTATCAATAATGAGAATGGCTCTAATAATAAAAATGAAAGATTATTGCAATTTTTTACTAAATCAGATTTAATGGACGAGGATGGTAAAAAAACGAAAATGATAAAATCAATTTGTTGGAAATTAAATGTTAATAGGATTGGGAAAATTTCTAAAGCATGATTAAACGAACCCTTTACTTTGGCAACCCTGCATACCTCAAATCAAAAAATGAACAACTCGTTTTTGAAAGTGTAGAAGATGGTGAGCTTAAAACCTTGCCCATAGAAGATATAGGTGTGCTTATAATGGATCACCAACAAATAACCATTACCCAAGCGCTTATAGCCAAACTGCTAGAAAACAATGTAGCCCTTATAACCTGCGATAGCAAGCACCACCCTACTGGGCTTATGCTAAACCTTGATGGACATACACTGCAAAGCAAAAAATTTGCTGCTCAGGTGGATGCTACCGTACCACTAAAAAAACAATTGTGGCAGCAAACGGTAAGTGCCAAAATAGATAACCAGGCTTGCATGCTAGAGGGCATACGAGTGGGTGCAAAAAACCTGCGCAACTGGGCGCAAGAGGTAAAAAGTGGCGATGCCGATAACCACGAAGCGGTGGCTGCGGCTTTTTATTGGAAAAATATTTTTGATATTTTCCCTGATTTTAAAAGAGATAGAGAAGGCGAACCGCCCAATAACTTGCTAAACTATGGCTATGCTATACTACGGGCAGTAGTAGCTAGAAACCTTGTGGCTAGTGGCTTGCTACCTACGCTTGGTATATTTCATAAAAACCAATACAATGCTTACTGCTTGGCAGATGATATAATGGAACCTTATCGCCCTTTTGTAGATAAAGTAGTGTGGACGATTGTACGCATGAACGGAAAATATTTAGAAATAATACCAAATATGAAAAAGGAATTGCTTGGCATACCTGCTATGGATGTAATAATAAATGGCGAAAAAAGCCCGCTAATGGTAGCCGTACAAAAAACCACAGCAAGCCTTGCAAAATGCTATGAGGGTAAGGCTAGGAAGATAATGTACCCAGAGTTTGTTTGAGAGTTACGGGTTTATGGGTTGCGGGTTAGCGCTTCGCTATTATTTATAGTTTCATTTGTTTTACTTGGGCCTAATATTTTTGTTTTATGCTGATTTTAAAATCTATTATAAACCTTGAGGTTAAAAAACTTTGAACCTTCAACTTTGAACCCCCTTGCATAACCGATTAAACGCTTACCGTATTATGTGGGTACTTGTATTTTTTGACTTACCTACCGAAACCGCCAAAGAGCGTAAGGTAGCGGCTGCGTTTAGAAAAAACATTATGAAAGATGGTTTTCAGATGTTTCAGTTTAGCATATACCTGCGCCACTGTGCTAGTAGGGAAAATGCAGATGTGCATATAGCCCGTGTAAAAAAGCTACTGCCCGAAAAAGGCGATGTGGGTATCATGTGCGTGACAGATAAGCAATTTGGTATGATGGAGATTTTTCATGGGCAAAAAATAGCCACAGCTAATGCGCCAGTGCAGCAGCTTGAAATGTTTTAGTTTTTGTCAGGCTGAAGCCTGCCTTTGTCGGCAGATAGGCTTGTCAAAGCCTTTCAAGAAGAATAAACGCTTCTATTTCTATAAAATTAGGAATACGGATTTAAAAAAGAATAGGAATAAAAAAACGAGCCGAAGTTCGAATTTTTATTCCTATTTTACTACTTAGAACCGCCACCAACAAAGCTTTTAGCCAATCGTATTGTGAAAGAACTAAGTTAGTAAAAAGTTTGAAAGCAAATCACAACAACATCTGTAATCACCTTTCGTGTACGATATTGTGAAAGAACTAAGTTAGTAAAAAGTTTGAAAGCAAATCACAACCCATGCGGGCTGTTTTCCTGCGCTTCTCTGTATTGTGAAAGAACTAAGTTAGTAAAAAGTTTGAAAGCAAATCACAACAATGAAAGAGATAGTAGCTATAAAAAAACAATTGTGAAAGAACTAAGTTAGTAAAAAGTTTGAAAGCAAATCACAACCTACGGTGTCTTTTTGTTTGTTGACTGTATATTGTGAAAGAACTAAGTTAGTAAAAAGTTTGAAAGCAAATCACAACCCGTCCTATATGTTTCGTTTGTTTCTATTATTGTGAAAGAACTAAGTTAGTAAAAAGTTTGAAAGCAAATCACAACAACCCATAGCACTTTTTAATACCGAAAGTATTGTGAAAGAACTAAGTTAGTAAAAAGTTTGAAAGCAAATCACAACCCATAGCAAATTTATAACCCAAAAAATAACATTGTGAAAGAACTAAGTTAGTAAAAAGTTTGAAAGCAAATCACAACTGTTCATGGTTATTTGCCGTTTTTGCTTTCATTGTGAAAGAACTAAGTTAGTAAAAAGTTTGAAAGCAAATCACAACTGTAAACGCCTGCTATGTAGCGTAACCTTCAATTGTGAAAGAACTAAGTTAGTAAAAAGTTTGAAAGCAAATCACAACTGGCTTTTAATTTTAAGCTTACTAATGGATATTGTGAAAGAACTAAGTTAGTAAAAAGTTTGAAAGCAAATCACAACTAAAACTCACGCCATCTTTTTTGCCGCCTATTGTGAAAGAACTAAGTTAGTAAAAAGTTTGAAAGCAAATCACAACATTAATGGTTATATCTGTATCAGCAATTAAATTGTGAAAGAACTAAGTTAGTAAAAAGTTTGAAAGCAAATCACAACACCCCACGCTGGCGGTAACGTATCTCTACAATTGTGAAAGAACTAAGTTAGTAAAAAGTTTGAAAGCAAATCACAACCCTTTTACTTTGGCATAAATCCATTTATTATTGTGAAAGAACTAAGTTAGTAAAAAGTTTGAAAGCAAATCACAACAGGTTTTTAAATGAGCCTCCTTTTTTTCTATTGTGAAAGAACTAAGTTAGTAAAAAGTTTGAAAGCAAATCACAACAACATGGGCAGATGTAAACAAACATGCTTTATTGTGAAAGAACTAAGTTAGTAAAAAGTTTGAAAGCAAATCACAACTTACTCGAGGCGCTACATTTTCGGGCATAGATTGTGAAAGAACTAAGTTAGTAAAAAGTTTGAAAGCAAATCACAACCGCAACTGCTTTTTTTGATAATAAAGTGGTATTGTGAAAGAACTAAGTTAGTAAAAAGTTTGAAAGCAAATCACAACGAATAGTCCCATGTTCAGAAAGATGAACCCATTGTGAAAGAACTAAGTTAGTAAAAAGTTTGAAAGCAAATCACAACGCTTTATACCTATTCCTATGTAAAGGGTATATTGTGAAAGAACTAAGTTAGTAAAAAGTTTGAAAGCAAATCACAACCAATGATGACAATTTTTGCATAAGCTCCAAATTGTGAAAGAACTAAGTTAGTAAAAAGTTTGAAAGCAAATCACAACAACAAAGGAGGGAAGCGTTGAAAGCATTAAATTGTGAAAGAACTAAGTTAGTAAAAAGTTTGAAAGCAAATCACAACAATAATAGCACCATAGGTAGTTTTAATTAATTGTGAAAGAACTAAGTTAGTAAAAAGTTTGAAAGCAAATCACAACCCGGAGTGGCAGTTTTTATTGACATATACTATTGTGAAAGAACTAAGTTAGTAAAAAGTTTGAAAGCAAATCACAACTATGGGTAAAGATAGTATTGCAGCCTAATTGTGAAAGAACTAAGTTAGTAAAAAGTTTGAAAGCAAATCACAACCCAACTTTACAGATATAAACTTAAATGGGAATTGTGAAAGAACTAAGTTAGTAAAAAGTTTGAAAGCAAATCACAACATTGTATTGGGTAGTTTCAAAAGCAAATAGATTGTGAAAGAACTAAGTTAGTAAAAAGTTTGAAAGCAAATCACAACATAGCCTTGTTTATAATGAAATTTTTATGCATTGTGAAAGAACTAAGTTAGTAAAAAGTTTGAAAGCAAATCACAACAAGGATGCGTATATTAAAGAAAAAACTAAATTGTGAAAGAACTAAGTTAGTAAAAAGTTTGAAAGCAAATCACAACTGTATCTGTTTCCTCGCTGCTTAATGCCTTATTGTGAAAGAACTAAGTTAGTAAAAAGTTTGAAAGCAAATCACAACGCAGCGGTAAAATATTACAATTAATATCTATTGTTTACAAATTCATTTATACACACAAAAAAAAACCCACATTTCTGTGAGGCTTTGTGGGAGTTACAGGAGTCGAACCTGTGACCCTCTGCTTGTAAGGCAGATGCTCTAAACCAACTGAGCTAAACTCCCAAAATTTTAAAACATTTATCTCCTGCGCCACTCCCGACTTATTAGTCGGGATGCTCTAAACCAACTGAGCTAAACTCCCTTTTTCATTTTCGGATTGCAAAGATAGGGGTCTACCTTTTTATAGACAAACTTTTCTGAAAATAATTTACCTAAACTTGTTTTTTAGTGCTGCTTGGGCATCACCCATGGTAGCTGGTAGTACTTCTTTTGCAGGCGCAGCAAAGCTTTGCTTGGGTTTTGGTATGTGCTGCGATGGCCTAGCTTGTTGTGCAGGAGCCGCCTCTGTTTGCTTAATGGATAAGGCAATTCGCTTACGAGCCACATCTACTTCCATCACTTTTACTTTTACATGTTGGTTTAGTTTGAGCACTTCGCTTGGGTCTTGTATATACTTATGTGCAATTTCTGATACATGTACTAGGCCGTCTTGTTTTACACCAATATCTACAAATGCACCAAAACGTGTAAGGTTTGTTACAATACCAGGTACTTCCATTCCCACATGCACATCCTCTATTCCAAAAATTTGTGCAAACTCAAAAACCTGTGCCTCGCTTCTTGGATCGAGCCCTGGTTTTTTTAATTCGTTTATGATATCATTAATGGTATGTGCACCAAAATTATCGTTGATGTATTTCTTTTTATCTATGGTGGTCAATAATGTTTCATTGCCAATTAATGTGTTCACATCTGCATGAATATCTTTTGCCATTTGTTGCACGAGTGCGTATGCCTCTGGGTGTACGGCACTTGCATCGAGCACATCATCTGCACCAGGTATGCGTAAGAAACCTGCACATTGTTCATACGCTTTTCCGCCAAGGCGAGGCACTTTTAATAATTGTTTTCTGCTGGTAAATTTTCCTTCTTGTTTTCTATACGCCACAATATTTTCTGCAATGCTGTTACCAATACCACTTACATAACTTAACAAATGCTTGCTGGCAGTGTTTACATTTACACCTACATTATTTACACAACTCACAACTGTTTGGTCCAATTTTTCTTTTAGCCTTGGCTGGTTTACATCGTGTTGGTACTGCCCTACTCCAATACTTTTTGGGTCTATTTTTACCAACTCTGCCAACGGATCCATCAGCCTACGGCCTATGCTCACAGCGCCTCTTATGGTAATGTCTTCATCAGGAAATTCTTGTCTTGCAATCTCCGATGCCGAGTAAATACTTGCACCATCTTCATTTACCAAATAAACAGGCAGCCCAATATTTAATTTTTTTATGAATTGTTCTGTCTCTCTTCCTGCTGTACCATCGCCTATTGCAAATGCTTGTGTATCGTATTGTTTTACCAACGAGCGAATGGTATGCTCTGCATCATCCATTCTATTTTTTTCGTGTACAAAAATGAGTGCTGTTTTTTGCAACTCTCCTTTTTCATCTATGCAAACTACTTTGCAACCCGTTCTATAACCTGGGTCTATGGCCAATATTTTTTTACTGCCCAATGGTGAGCTTAACAACAACTGACGAAGATTTTCTGCAAAAACATTTATCGCTTCTTCATCTGCTGCCGTTTTTAAAGCTGTGCGAAATTCTGTTTCCAAACTTGGTTGCAACAAGCGGCGATAGCTATCTTTAATGGCTTTGCGAATTTGCTCGCTGCAAGTGCTCATGCCTTTTATATACACATCTTCTATAATTTCTAATGCAATTTCTTCTAGCGGCTCTATGGCTACTTTTAAAAACCCTTCTAAAAATCCACGCAAAATAGCTAATGTTCTATGCGATGGTATGGTAGAAATTTTTTCAGAAAACGCATAATAATCTTTGTACTTTATTGCTTCTGTTTCTTTGTCGGTAATCACCGTGCTTTTCACTAATCCTTCTTTTTCAAAAAACCTACGCAGTTTTTCCCTAACCGTTATATCTTCATTTACTGTTTCTGCAATAATATCTCTAGCGCCTTGCAATGCTGCATCGGCGGTTAATACTTTTTCATTTATAAATGCAGCAGCTTCTTTTTCTACATCAATATCTGTTTGTGCCAAAAGCAAGTCTGCCAAAGGTTGTAAACCATTTTCTCTTGCCACTACCGCTTTAGTTTTGCGCTTTTGTTTGTAGGGTAAATAAATATCTTCTAATTGCGTAATGGTAATGGCTGCATCTATTTTTGCTTGCAGCTCCTCCGTCATCTTGCCCTGCTCGGTTATTGTTTTTTCTATAAATGTTTTGCGTTCTGCAAATTCATTCATCGATTTATTTTCGTCTTGTATTTGTTGTATTTGTACTTCGTCTAATGCGCCAGTGCTGTCTTTTCTGTATCGTGCTATAAATGGTATGGTGCTGCCTTCGCTTAATAATTGTAATACGGTTTCTACTTGCGATGGTTTTATAGAAAGTTTTTGTGCTATGAGGTTGTTGAACATTGAATCTGTTATTTATTGTTTGTTGTTTTGTGTTTGGAGTTTATTGTTTGTTGTTCGCTTCGATACAGATAAACATTTTATTTTTTTGTTTACGAGCCAATACCCTTGATTAAACTTCAGTGGCTAGTGTACAATGAGCTTGTCGAATTGCTCCATTCATCTTCATATCTTTACTGAACATTTTTTTGGATTGCGAAAATAAGGGATGGATAGGAAAGAAATAAATTAAAAATAACAATGTGGGTAAAGAAATTTAGTAGTAGCTATTTTCAAAAGAACTTTGAATTAAAAGAACCCGTAACCCGTAACTCCTAACCCGTAACTCACTTCAAAACTACCTTCTTTTCGGGGTTCACCTCCAAATAATTGTAAATGCTGTTTCTAATAAAATCGTTGTCGGTAAAGGGCTGTAGGGTTTCTTTTAATATATCTACAGATTGTACATTTATATCTGCTGCTATAAAACCCATCCCCCAAAAATTTCCTTTTTCAATTAAGAAACATAATTTTTCATTTTCTTTTATGCCTTCGTCTAACAAAGCAAATGTGGGTAATTGTTGATGCAATGTTGTAATGGCATTTTTTACTCGTCCGTTATAATATTTTGGCTCTTCTATAAATTCTAAATCTTTTATAGTAAATGGTTGTTTATTTACAAAACAGAGTTTTTCATTTAGCTCAAACTCTTCTATCATTTTTCTAAGCAGCACTTGCCCTTCGTGCAATAAATTAAACGCATACACAGCAGGCAAATTTTTTTGTCGTTTATCTATTGCCAACCTCATGTATCCCCTATTATCTTCAAAAGTATAGAGTGCATATTTTTGCATGGGTTGTTTTTGCGCATAATTATATTTTGGCCAAAGCCTTTTTATTTCGGTACTTTCCAATATGAGCGCATGCAATTCGTTTGCACAATCTTTGTAAGAAACATCTGCTACCAAGCGCACAAAATTTTGTCGCCTACTGCCTGCATCATTATGTGTAAAATGGCTGCTCACTCTTTTTCGTACATTAATGGCTTTGCCTACATAAATTATTTTTCCTTTTGCATCATGAAAATAATATACCCCCGCTGTTGTAGGCAATTGCAATATTTTTTTCTTATCTAAATGCATTGGCAGCCATTGCTCGCTCGATGTACGTTTGAGCATTTTATCAATATGCTCCATACCACCAGCTTCCAATATTTTATTGAACAAAATTACTGTAGCAGCTGCATCACCATCTGCTCTATGTCTATCATCAATGTTTATATGTAAACTGCGGCATAGTTTTCCTAAACTGTACGACGGAAAACCTGGCAAAGCTTTGCGTGCAAGTCTTACTGTACAAAGTTTACTTACTTTTAATTCGTACCCACATTGTTTTAATTGATGAAATACAAAAGAGTAATCGAAATTTACATTGTGCGCTACAAAAATATTTTCGCTAAGCAATTCAAAAATGGTAGGTGCCATTTCTTTAAACGTAGGTGCGCTTGCTACCATGGCATTGCTTATACCTGTAAGTGCGGTTATAAAATCGGGCACACGCTGCTGCGGATTTATAAGTGTACAAAAATGTTGTACTACTCTTTGGCCATCGTGTATATGTATGGCTATTTCTGTAATGCCGCTACTTGCTGCACTACCGCCGGTGGTTTCGATATCTACTATTGCGTACAAAATTATTTAACTACGGTTTAAAAGTTACGGGTTACGGGTTTGTTACCTGTTGCAATATACTAATTTTTTTAGTGTATGGATGTATTTGGTGTAAAGAAAATTGTAATAAAAAATACTTTGATTACGATATCTATTGCATAATCTATTGCATAATAAAAGCTGAATCCCTACACACAGATATAGGGACAAAAAGAGATTTTCTGCTTAGCGTAGCCGAGATAGAAGCGATCCCGCAATTGAAATGCGGGATTGTGACGAAGGAACAAAAAAGATTGTAGCGGATAGCTGGATAACAATTGTTCATTAAAGATTCTCCTGCTTCAAAAAAGAAAATAGTTTTAAACTATTACTATATAAAAATTATTTAAATAATTATACCGAAGGTTTTTGTAAATTCGCCATCTCAATAAAAAAAATACAATGGAAAATAATACAAACGCTGCCGCAGGCAAATGCCCGTTTACTGGCGGTATGCTAAAACAAAGTGCAGGTGCAAGCCCTGTAAACCGTGATTGGTGGCCCAATCAATTAAAATTAAATATTCTTCGACAGCATTCTTCATTGAGCAATCCAATGGATGAGGCATTTGATTATGCAGCAGCATTTAAAAGCCTTGATTTAGCTGCGGTAAAAAAAGATATGTATGAATTGATGACCACAAGCCAAGATTGGTGGCCTGCGGATTATGGACATTATGGGCCATTCTTTATTCGCATGGCTTGGCATAGTGCAGGAACGTATCGCATTGCCGATGGGCGTGGTGGTGCAGGAGCAGGACAACAACGATTTGAGCCACTAAACAGTTGGCCCGATAATGCAAATTTGGATAAAGCTCGTTTGTTGCTTTGGCCAATAAAACAAAAATATGGTAAAAAAATATCTTGGGCAGATTTGATGGTACTCGCTGGTAACTGTGCTTTGGAATCGATGAATTTTAAAACATTTGGTTTTGCTGGTGGGCGTGAAGATGTGTGGGAACCACAAGAAGATGTGTATTGGGGTTCGGAAAAAGAATGGCTTGGCGATAAACGTTACACAGGCGATAGAGAATTGGAAAACCCATTGGGTGCAGTGCAAATGGGATTGATATATGTAAACCCACAAGGCCCTAACGGAAACCCCGACCCGTTGGCATCAGCAAGAGATATTCGTGAAACTTTTGGACGAATGGCAATGAATGATGAAGAAACGGTGGCACTCGTAGCGGGTGGACATACTTTTGGAAAAATGCATGGTGCTGCCGACTCTGATAAACATGTAGGGCCAGAACCTGCTGGTGCAAGTATTGAAGAGCAAAGCCAAGGTTGGAAAAATAGTTTTGGCACTGGACATGGTGAAGATACTATAACAAGTGGCCTTGAAGGTGCATGGACAACCACACCAACAAAATGGAGTAATAATTATTTTGAAAATTTGTTTGGCTACGAATGGGAATTGACGAAAAGCCCTGCTGGTGCGCATCAGTGGAAACCAAAAAATAATGGCGGTGCTGGTACTGTACCCGATGCACATAATCCTGCAAAGAGCCATGCGCCTGTAATGACAACTGCCGATTTAGCGTTGAGAGTTGACCCTGCTTACGAAAAAATTTCAAGAAGATTTTTTGAAAATCCTACAGAATTTGCGGATGCTTTTGCAAAAGCATGGTTTAAACTAACGCATAGAGATATGGGACCAAGGGTTCGTTACCATGGTGCAGAAGTACCTGCGGAAATAATGATATGGCAAGATCCTGTACCAGCGGTTACACATAAATTGATTGATGCAAATGATACAGCTGCATTAAAAACAACAATATTGGCATCGGGATTATCAGTATCAGAATTGGTGTCAACCGCATGGGCTTCTGCATCTACATTTAGAGGGTCAGATAAACGTGGCGGAGCAAATGGTGCACGTGTAAGATTAGCGCCACAAAAATATTGGGAAGTAAATAACCCATCACAACTATCAAAGGTATTAGATGCATTAGAAAAAATACAAAAAGAATTTAATGCTGCAAATACCGATAAGCAAGTTTCTATTGCCGATTTAATTGTGCTTGGAGGTTGTGCTGCTGTAGAAAAAGCTGCTGCAAATGCTGGACATAAAATTACAGTACCATTTACTGCTGGTCGTACAGATGCTACGCAAGAACAAACTGATGTGGATTCTTTTGCTGTGCTTGAGCCTAAGGTAGATGGTTTCCGCAATTATGCAAAAAGCAAATCAATGACATCAACAGAAGAAATGTTGATAGATAAAGCACAATTGCTAACACTTACTGCTCCTGAAATGACTGTGCTTATTGGTGGTATGCGTGTTTTGAATACAAACTTTGGTGGAACAAAACATGGTGTATTTACCAATAAGACCGAAACACTAAACACTGATTTTTTTGTAAACCTAATTAATTTTAATACGAGTTGGAAAGCTATAGATGCACACAAAGATGTGTTTGAAGGAACCGATAGAAAAACTGGTGCTGCAAAATGGACTGGTACTCGTGTAGATTTAATATTTGGTTCAAACTCTGAGCTACGTGCACTTGCAGAAGTATATGCATGTGAAGATGCGCAAGAAAAAATGGTAAAAGATTTTGTGGCTGCGTGGACGAAAGTGATGGAGTTGGATAGGTTTGATATGAAGTAGAATAATTTTTGTTTGATATAGAAAGCTGGTCTGTGATGGATCAGCTTTTTTAATTTTCCAATACATTAAATGTGCTATTTATGTTTTTCTTAAAAATAAAAATTGGACAAATACGGAATCGAATTCCGTATTTGTCCATTACTAATTAAATAAATTTACATCAAACCAAGTATGTACATTTATAGCGTTGCTTCGTGTTTGTGCATCCTTGCCACCATAAATTAAGTTCATAGAAATATTTAATTTTTCTAATTTTGAAAAATACAATAAGCCTTTAAATGCATCATTTTGTATAGTAGCACTCGATTTGCATTCATATGCTTTTAATATTTTGGGCTCTTCTAATATTAAATCAATTTCATTGCCTGTTTTATCTTGTATATAGTATAAATTATCTTGCAAACCCTTATTCATTCTATATTTTAAGGCTTCTATTACCAATAAATTTTCAAACAAATGCCCTGTGTATGGGTGTGTGTGCAAGGTTTTAGCACTATCGATATTTAATAAAGCACATGCTAAGCCAGTATCATAAAAATACAATTTGCTCGATTTGGTAAGGCGCTTGTTTAAATTTGTATAGTATGGTTTTAACAGATACACAATAAAACTTGCTTCTAAAATAGACATCCATGTTGCGGCAGTTTTTTGATCGATATTGCAATCATTGGCAATAGATGATAAATTTAATTGTGAGCCTACCCTTCCTGCACATAATTTTATAAACTTTAAAAACAAAGAAAGATTGCTGATGTTTTTTAGCATCCTTACATCTCTTTCTACATAGGTTTGTATGTAATTGTTGTACCAATCTGCCGTGTTTACTTTTTTTGCAATTATTTCAGGATACCCGCCATTGAATATACTTTGATGATAACTCTTGCTAATTTTATTTGCAGCCGTTAATTCTGCAATACTAAGTGGCAATAATTTTAAATAGGCTATACGCCCTGCTAGCGATTGGCTAATATTTTCTTGTAATAAAAAATTATTACTGCCCGACAAAATAAATAATCCACGTTTTTTTGTTTCGTCTAATATTTGTTGCAAATAAGAAAACAATTTTGGAGCTCTTTGTATTTCATCTAAAATAGCGCCATTGGTAAACTGTGCTAAAAATCCTCTTGGGTCATCATATGCAAAAGCTAATGTATCCGGATTTTCTAAAGAGATATACGGCTTATTGGGAAATACTTTTTTGCACAGCGTTGTTTTGCCACTTTGCCTTGGGCCAATAACGGCTACACCTCTAAACTGCTTAGCAAGTTTTATTAATCGTATTTCTGCTGCCCTATTTATCATATTGCAAATATAGCATTTTTGGACAAATACGGAATTTCATTCCGTATTTGTCCAAAATAAATTTTATCAATAATTGATAGACAGTTATTTAATAATATATATATTAATTTATTGAAAGTATTTATTGTGTAGTTTCGTACCAAAATAAGCCTTTCGCACCTAGTAGCATCTCAAAATAATTAAACCTTTTCAAAGTAATTGGTTACACTCATGAAGGGATCGCCGTTGGTATGCATCAGAGCAAGAGCTTCTAAAGCATACCAACAACAATTGTTGAAACTTTAATGTATAAAATATTTTTTGGGTAGCGGCACACATGTTGTCGGTACGCTTGGCTACTTATCTGCGCTGCATACCAATGGCAGCTCTAGGATTATGCAAGGGAGTGATAGGAAGGTTTAAATATATACGCAACACGGGAAAAAAATGTCGCTATTTACGAATGCCAATGCGTACAGTATTTATCTAGGTCCCATAAAGCGATCACCATTAAAATGTATCATGTGCTCAGGGAAATCTATAACCCAAACTTCTGTCTCCCAAGCAATGTTTGTTGAATGCTTTTTAAATTCAGCAAAGTCTGGAAATGCTGAAACATAAACTTTGCCTGCTTTGCAATCTTTTAATAAATCTTCCAATTCAACAATCCGCTTTGGAGAAACTGGTCCATGTGAAGTAACTGCTTCAATTAAGTAAAGCCAATTTTTCTTTCTGTCAAATAAAACTACATCTGGTAATTTGCTATGCTGGGTAATTGGAATGCCTAATTCTTTTAATACCTTTTTATCTACGTAAAGGTCTTTTTTTGCGGTGTCTCCCAAATAAAGAACTCCGCTTTCGTTGGCAAAACGTGCAGCAAAATCTTGAACAATTGCAGCCTGAACTACATTATGTTTTCCTGCGGATAGTTTAAGCATTTTACCATTGCTTAATTTTACTGGAATTAAATTTTGCTTTCTTTCTTTAAGGTAACGCTTTGAAAGTTCTCCAACTTCTGACTTAAATCTTTCTGCTCCTTCTTTCCACGCTTTTGTTCCAAAAGATTTGATGGCTTCTAATGCTTCTTCAGTAATTGCGTAATGCGCATTTGGACTATTAACTGGCAGGCTTGGGTTATCAGGATTATACTCTACAATCCTTGCTTGAACAAATTGATGGAGCACTTGCCGGCGAAATGTTTCTCTTGTATTTGGGGCATATTCTTTTTTGTAAACGTCTTTACAAAATGCCATAACACCTTTTGAAACTTTTAGACTTGCTTTAGTAGCTTTACTCCAACTGCCACGAGGCTTAATATCACAAAGAGCAAGTAAAGTATAAGCTGAAATTTCATTTTGTTGTGCTACTGGCAATCCTAGTTCTTTAAGAATTTCTTTTGCTTCGTCAATTTTGCTCATAAGCGAATATATGTTCTATATCAAAGTAGTTGTTAATGATTTCATCAACATTTGATTGTGAAAAATCATTTAGTAATATTATCTGGTTGCCAATTTGTTTTATATCTTCCAAAGGCGGCAAAGGCATTTCTCTTAATTCTGTAGCACTTACATTTATATTACCATTAAATGTTCTAAAATAAGTATCAAAAAGATTACTATTTAACAAGGCAGATAATCCCAAAATTTCATTTAACTCTAGCTCCCCATTTCTTCTATAAATATAATTTAAGTGATTTTCAACCCCAATGAATTCTGCTTCTGAAATACTAGAATAATATGGGCAAGCAACTAATCTACTTTTATCATCTTTTGCACTAAAGCGACGAAGAAAAACATAATTTTTATTAGGCAACAAAAGTGATTGCGTTTCTTTACAATACTGAATATACTGTGGCTTATTTCTTTTTTCAACAGGCCATTCAAATTGCATTTTTGCTGTATTGATAAGTTGATACAAAGGCACTAAAAAAACAGTTCCGTTTTGGTATTGTTCAAACAAAAATTGGGTTGCTCTGAACGAAACAACAGGACCAGTAGATATTTGAATATCGTACTGATGTAAACTACCTGTCCATGATTTAAATAACTTGATAACTTTATCGTCTGTTTCATTTGTAGGAAGATGTATAATTTTTTCTTTTGATTTAAAATCAATAAGTTCATCAGTTTTATAAATCTTCTCTGTAAAATTTTCGATATCCCTAATGCCATTAGAATGTGAAACCAGTATAGACTCCAATTTTTCATTCTGTTTTTGCTTTTTACCTTTTAGTATTAATGTTTCTTGCAAAATGCTGTCACGATCAAAAGTATCAGTCCTTGAACCGAATAAGTGAATATGTTCAATTTCTATCTCTTGAAAAAATGCTTCCCGAAAAGCTCTGAAATAGTTGCCAGATGCAAAACTTCTTGGAGTAATAAATATAAGCTCACCGCCTTCTTTTAAAAGTTTTGTGGCAACCATCATAAAAATTGAGTACATGTTAGGCTGCCCCCAAACAATAGACTTAGCTACCATTGCCCGTTTATCATCTTTTGATATTTTAAAATATGGTGGGTTTGAAATTACAATATCGTAAGTAGCATTTTTTGGTTGATAAA
Organism: Ferruginibacter sp.; assembly: GCA_043729825.1. Lineage (GTDB taxonomy): Bacteria > Bacteroidota > Bacteroidia > Chitinophagales > Chitinophagaceae > Ferruginibacter. The sequence continues at coordinate 1,905 of JAYTLA010000071.1, read as the reverse complement.
AAAGCGTAGCGGATACTTCAAAGCAATCTTTATTTTCAAGAACAAAATCATTTGTATCAAGTGTTGACTTAAACTTTATTTTATTTTTCTTTAGCCATTTTCCTAAATAATCAAGAACAGTTTGTGTGTAAGGCAGAATATCGTGGTCAGTTTCGTAAACAACAAGTTCAATTTCTTTTAAGTTTTTATTATGTTTTGTGAGTGTTTCAATAAGTGAACTTGAAAGAATAGCAGTACCGCAACCTGGGTCAAGTATTTTAAATTTGCCTTTTGTTTGTTTGGCAAGCCCTGCCATAAAGTGAGCAATTTCTGTTGGTGTAAAAAATTGTCCATTATCTTTCTTATGTTGTGTTGTAACAGTTTTAGCATAAAGTTGCCCAACCCTATCGGCAAAGTGACTAGGTAGTTCATTTGTGAACGGGTTTATTTCTATTGCTAATGCCATACCAACAAATTTAGTAAAAGTATTGTTGATTAAAGCTATTTCGATTCATTAATTTAAAAAAGAAACTTTTGATTTTGAATTTCACTTCAAAAAACTTAACATTTCATTCGCTCCAATCTCCCCTTCAATAAAAGCTCAATAACCCTTCGCCAAGGTTCGTGAGACACGAACCTTTCCTTTAAATCACATTGTCAAAGAAAAAATTATTTTGGTTTTATTATATTTCTCTAAACATTGTGATCTGTTAGCTTAACTTAGCGAACGTTTCGTGGGACACGAACCGAGGCGAGGGATTCATTAATTTAAAAAAGAAACTTTTGATTTTGAATTTCACTTCAAAAAAACTTAATAATTCCATTCTCTCCAATCTCCCCGTCAATAAAAGCCCAATAAAGCTCCATAGCTCAACCTAGCAGGGATAGAAGCGGAAATCCTTTTTTGTGAGGAACGAACAAAAAAGATTGCAGCGAATAGCCCTGTACAAATGTTCAATATTGCATCTACGCCCATGCTCCAAAAAAGAAAAAACTCCAATAAAACCTATAAGGTCTAAGCAAGCACCATTAATTAGCAGACTCTCCAAAAAGACCTTATAGGTTTATGAAGGTTACTCAGCACCACAAACCAATGGCCTACCAAAAAACGGTTGCTTTTTTGTACCTTCGCCGCACTAAAAAAATAGCAACAACAAGCATGGAACTTACTAAGAATTTTGAGCCGCAGGAGATAGAGAAAAAATGGTACAGCCATTGGATGAATAATGGGTATTTTAAAAGTGTGCCTGATGGGCGTGAGGCATATACGATTGTGATGCCGCCGCCAAACGTAACGGGTGTGCTGCACATGGGGCATTGTTTGAACAATACGATACAGGATATTCTCATACGCAGAGCACGTATGCAAGGCAAAAATGCTTGTTGGGTGCCGGGTACCGACCATGCAAGTATAGCTACGGAAGCTAAAGTGGTTGCGATGTTGCGGGAGAGGGGCATTACAAAATCATCGCTTAGTAGAGAGGAGTTTTTAAAATATGCTTGGGAGTGGAAGGAGAAATATGGTGGTATTATTTTGGAGCAATTGAAAAAAATGGGTTGCAGTTTAGATTGGGATAGAACATCGTTTACCATGGACCCCGACTATTACAAATCGGTAATAGAAATTTTTGTACGCTTGCACAAAGATGGTATTATTTACAGAGGACTTCGCATGGTAAATTGGGACCCTGCAAGCAAGACAGCCCTAAGCGATGAAGAAGTTATTTTTAAAGACATTGACAGCAAATTATATTATGTAACGTATCCCTTTGCCGATGGTAGTGCAGGTGGTATAACCGTGGCTACTACTAGGCCTGAAACGATTTTGGGAGATGTGGCTATTTGTGTAAACCCTACAGATGAACGTTATATTTCGCTTATTGGTAAAGAAGTTTTAGTGCCCATCATCAACAGAAAAATAAAAAT
>JAYTLA010000070.1:0-8561 GCA_043729825.1 Ferruginibacter sp. | reverse complement strand
AATAAGTACTGAAAAAATTATCTATTTTCATAAAGTCTAATTTATTTAGCAAATATATACTAATTAAATTAGTTTGCACCTAATTGCGGATAGTCATTGTAAAATTATAATATAATAATAAAGAAATTAGTAAACATCAAAGATGTGGATGCTAAAATAAAAGCTGAAAACCCAATATTTCTACTTGAAATATTGAAAATGAAGCTATTGAAAATTACTTATACTTTGCTTAAATCAAATTCCTTTTTTGCATTTAAAATTCGATAGCTTTACCACAAACTTTGCCCCCACAATGTTTAAAAAATTATTTCGGAAAATAATTCCTCTAGGTTGTACATTATTGTTATTATTCCCCAACAAAAAAAAATTGCATGGGCCCCAGAGGGTCATGCAATTGTAGGAAGACTTTCCATGCAATTTGTAACCTACGATGTACGAAAAAATGTATTGCCAAGGAATTGGCTTTTTGCAATGGATGAAAGATAGCATGAGTCTGTTTTATAGTGTGTATGATTATCCTGGTTTTATGATAAGCAAAGGAATATCTAAACAAAAATAAAATAGTGTACAAAAACAATTACTGTTGCCAGGGCTTAGGCTTGCAGAAATTTTAATCAAACTTTTTGTATCAGAAGCACCAAACATAAACTTTGCAGCTATAATATCAAAATACAAAAATGGAATTAATGTAAATGAAGCCTTAAAAAAATTTTGGTAAAAAAGTAACTATTAGCACAGATGTAAATAGCATTAAGTCATCTTTTGGCTGCAACTCTAATAAATCTCATTATCAGACTATTTATTCAAAGCATAATCTCATTTAATGACAATGGCTGCAGAAACTAAATGCTAACTATAGTATGTTGCTCACGTTGCATACTACAATTAGCTTTGCAATCTAATAATGCCAACAGTAAAAAACTCTATATTAATTATATTCGGTGAAAATGTTCGTGAAATTAGAAGGTCTAAAGGACTTTCTCAAGAACAGCTCTCATTTAAGGCAGACCTACATAGAACTTATATAGGAATGATTGAGAGAGCTGAGAAAAATATCACACTTTCAAACATGGAAAAAATTGCAACGGCATTAGAAGTAAACATCATTGAACTTCTAAAATAACTCTAATGTCAAATTCACCTTATCAAGACATTATCTTTATAGTTATTGATTGTTAGCACCCTGTAGAAAATAGTTTCCGTTATTTTAAAAATAGACTAGTATGTGAAAACTCAACACACATATCATATAGTAATTTTTCTTAACTTTAAGTTCTAAACATTTCTTTACCAAAAATTTGTTTTATGAAAGTGTCAGATATTTTAAAAGCAAAAGGAAACAATGTGTATGCTATAACATCTAGCTCGTCGGTATATGATGCGTTAAAAACAATGGCAGAAAAAAACATTGGTGCACTAATGGTAATAGAACAGGAAAAATTAATTGGTATTTTTTCTGAAAGAGATTATGCCCGCAAAATTGTATTGCAAGGCAAGGCATCGCACGATACTCAAGTGAGTGAGATAATGACGAAGAATGTATTAACCGTATTATCGGAAGATAGTTTGGAACACTGCATGTCGTTGATGAGTAAAAATAAAGTGCGTCATTTACCAGTAGTAGATAATGAAAAAGTAGCTGGCATTATTTCTATATCGGATGTAGTAACGGCCATTATAGAAAGTCAGCAGGAAACCATAAAGTATTTGGAGCAGTATATTGCGCAGTAGTTCGGTTGCGTGTTTGTAGGTTACGGGTTTACGAGTTATGTGTTAGCAAGTATATTTAAAAAGTCCACATGAAAGTATTGTATCTCCTTTTATTAATTGTAACACTTCCCCTAAAAAGCAATGCACAGAAAATAGAGAAATGGAAAATTACTGATGTAGTTAATTTAATAGAAAAATCAGATTCTATATTGGTTATAAATTTTTGGGCTACGTTTTGTGTGCCATGTATTGAAGAAATTCCTGACTTGATAAAATATACCAGCATCCATAAAAAAAACAAAGTAAAATTATACTTGGTTAGTTTAGATCTTCCAGAATATTATCCCAATAAAATAAAAAGATTTTTGGCTAAGAAAAAATTCATTGCAAACATTGCATGGTTAGATGAAACCAATGCAGATTATTTTTGCCCAATCGTTTCGGAGCAATGGAGTGGCGCAATACCAGCCACACTTATTGTAAACACAAAAAAAGGGTATAGACAATTTTACGAAAAAAAATTATCTGCTTTAGAAATTGAAAAAGCCATTAAAGCTGCTTTGTAAAAAATTAACCTTTCCTTTTAATGCTACAACCTACACTCCTAGTGGTTTTGGTAGCTATATCTTTCCCACCAATAAGTTCATCGATAGCAATTTGCAAATGCCTTCTATTTACTTTACTTGCATCGGTAGGGTTGTCATCTATAGCGCCATGATAGGCCAATTTTAAATTCTTATCAAACAAAAAACACTCGGGTGTGCGATTAGCTCCAAATGCATCTGCCATAGCACTATTTTCATCTACAGCATAATACCAATTGTATTTTTGTGCTTTATAATATTGTTTCATAGCATCGAAGCTATCATCGTCTGTTCTTTTTGCTTCATTGCTATTTAATACTACCACTCCAATATTCATTTTTTGTGCATAAGCACATATTTCATTTGTACGCTCTTGATTTTTTACCACATAAGGGCAGGTATTGCAACTAAACATTACCAACAAACCATTATCTTTTTTAGCCTTTTGCATGGTAATTTCTTTGCCGCTTACATCTTTCAATGTTGCATCTGCTTTTGGCAATGGGTCTCCAATGTTTAATACTTCAGCATATACAAACGACATTAATGTTATGCTCAAAATAGCTATTGATATAAAAAGTATCTTTTTCATATTATTATTTATTTGTATAAAATTACTGAAAATATTTTAAAACCCTGAACAACTCTAGGGTTAAAAGTTGTGCAAAGATGTTAAAAATCTGTACAAAATATTTTTCCGAGAACCTGCCTGCCGGCAAAGGCAGGGGCGGAAAGACGTTTTACATGAAAAGAAGGCGGAAAGTTATTTTGCTTCGCAAAATGATTAGAGCTCACAACTTTTAAAAAACTCGTAACCAACAAACTCGTAACCTGCCTTTGCCGGCAGGCAGGCCCGCAACTTTTATCACCAATCCCCGCTAGCGCCACCGCCACCACCGCTTCCTCCACCAAAACCACCAAAACCGCCACCGCCGCCACTCCAGCCACCGCCGCCACTTCCTCCACTCCAGCCACCTCCACGACCACTGTTTAAAATTGTATTCCAAAATATAGCATCGGCTATACCTCTTTGCCCACGGCGGCTCATAAATGTACCACCGCCACCACCGCCTTTACGAGACATAATAAAAAACAATATCAATAAAATAATAATAAAGAAAAGCATGCCTCCTCCACCACCACTACTTCTATCTCTTTTATCATTGTACTTGCCTTGTACAGCTTGTACTATTGCATCTACACCTTGATCTATGCCTCTATAATAATCATCGCCTTTAAAATTTGGCACTATAATATTATCAATAATACTTTTAGACGTAGCATCAGTTAAAGAACCTTCCAAACCATAACCAACACTAATATCGAGTTTACGATCTTTTTTTGCAACCAATAAAACAACACCGCTGTTATTTTTTTTTGAGCCAACTTCCCATTTGCGAAGCAGTGCTAAATTATAATCTGCAATAGTAGAGCCATTTGTAGATGGAATAATTACTACCGCTATTTGTGTAGATGTAGCATCGTCCAAAGCAACTAACTTATTTTCTAAAGTTTGTATTTGCTCGGCCGTAAGTGTATTGGTAAAATCATTTACAAGCCTTGGTGGGTTTGGTCTATCTGGTAATTGTTGTGCAACAAGCGCAACATTAGTTAACAATAAAAATGAAAATAAAAATATTTTTTTAATGGTATTCATGTACACTTTTATAATTTATTATTTGCCAAAAACAATTTCGTCTGGCAATTCATTTTTATCGTTTACTCTATCAAAAGGAAATTTTTCTTTTAATGTTTGACCAATGGTATGTACACAATGTACTATTCCCTCAGCTTCGTGATGGGCAGAAAAATTTGCAATCATTTCTTTCACTGCATTGTTCCAATAAGCCGCACCAGTTACTTTATAAATACCCTCATCTCCAAAAAGTGCAAGCTGCTTATCCTTCATAGCAATATAAAGAAGCACCGCATTTCTATCATCTGTCTTATCCATTTTTAAATCATAAAAAACTTCGGCAGCCCTATCCATTGGGTCCACATATACATTTCTACTTTCTATGTACACACGCACTTCGCCGCTTGTTTGTTGCTCGGCAGCACGTATGGCATTTACTATACGAAGTTTTTCTTCGTCTGTAAAATAGTCTGCCTTTTTAAATAATGGAAATATGCTCATTTGAATTTTATTTCTGTTGCTGTTTCGGCACCAGCATCCGATTGAAAGCCATTTTTATTTTTAAACCCAAATAATTTTGCAACCAAACTTGTAGGAAAACTTCTTGTACTACTATTATATGTTTGAATAGATTCGTTAAAATCTTTTCTCGCTGTTTTTATGCGAAGTTCTGTACGCTCTAGTTGAGTTTGTAAAGTGGTAAAAGCTTTTGTGCCTTGCAAGTCAGGATATTTTTCTACTATAATTAAAAACTTATTTGCGGCAGCAGCCAATTTATCTTGTGCTTCTTTTTGCGCTTGGTATCCTTCGGCAGATGCATCGTTGCCAGATACATTTACCTCATGTGCCTTTGCCCTAGCTTCCGAAATTTCTGCTAACACATTTTTTTCAAAATTGGCATTGCCTTGCACTGTATTTACAAGGTTAGGTATGAGGTCCAACCTACGTTGATACGCATTTTGAACCTCACTCCATTGTACTTTAACTTTTTCTTCTTTTTTTACCAAGGCGTTAAAAGTAACCATCAGAAAAATTCCCAATACTACTAATATGCCGCCAATAATAAAACCCGAATATCTTTTATTCTTCATCAACTATTTCGTAAATGATTACAAACTATTTTTTATTCATATCGTCAAAATTCACATCTACCTTCTTCTCTGCGCCAGCATCTGCTTTAAAACCTTCTTTTGCTTTAAAACCAAACATACCACCCAAAATATTCATAGGAAAAGAACGCACACTTGTGTTATAACTATTTATTTCGTCATTAAATACTTTTCTAGAATTTTTAATATTGTTTTCAATACCTTCCAATTGACTTTGCAGTTTCATAAACCCTTCTGTAGCTTTTAATGTAGGGTATGCCTCTACGGTAGCAAGCAATCTGCTCAATGAACCAGACAATTGCCCTTGTGCAGCTTGAAATTCAGCTATTTTTTCTGGCGTAAGATTGTCTGCATTAATATTTACACTAGTAGCTTTTGCACGAGCTTCTACTACTGCAGTTAAAGTATTCTGCTCAAAATTGGCTGCTCCTTTTACTGTGTTTACAAGGTTACCAACAAGGTCAGATCGGTTTTGGTATTCTGTTTGCACATTGTTCCATGCCTTTTTTACACTTTCATCACTTTTTACCAACCTATTGTACCCATTGCAACCCATAAATCCGATTACTGCAAGTATTGCTAATGCAATTAATAAACCTGAACTTTTCATAATTTGTTTGTTTTAAGATTAGAGGATAAAAGTATGAAAAAAATTCTTCTACTTACACTTCTTTTTATGCAAATGGTATCTACAACTTGCAATCGGGTAAAAAACAAAATAAATGGGCTACAAATGCCCAACAAATTGTAATTTTGCACTTCAAAAAATATTAGTACAAATTAAAATCTAAAGAAATGAGTTCAATAAAAGTTGCCATAAATGGTTTTGGAAGAATTGGTCGTTTGGTATATCGTCAAATACACAATATGGAAGGAATAGATGTAGTAGCCATAAACGATCTTACGAGCCCAGCAACCTTGGCTCATTTATTAAAATACGATAGTGCACAAGGTCGTTTTAATGAAACGGTAACTTCTACCGAAAACTCCATTGTAGTAAACGGGCACGAAGTAAAAATATATGCACAAAAAGATCCAGCACAAATTCCTTGGGGAGCACATAATGTAGATGTAGTAATAGAAAGCACTGGCTTTTTTACAGATGCTGACAAAGCAAAAGCACACATTACTGCTGGCGCAAAAAGAGTAGTTATATCCGCACCGGCCACTGGCGATTTAAAAACAGTGGTATTTAATGTAAACCATGCTATACTTGATGGAACAGAAACCATCATCAGTTGTGCTAGTTGTACAACTAATTGTTTGGCACCAATGGCTAAAACATTGAACGATAATTTTGGTATTGTAACAGGTATCATGAGTACTATACATGCATATACAAACGATCAAAATACATTGGATGCACCTCATGCAAAAAATGATTTGAGAAGAGGTAGAGCAGCAGCAGCTAATATTGTACCAAATAGTACAGGTGCAGCAAAAGCAATAGGCTTGGTATTGCCAGAGCTAAAAGGAAAACTAGATGGTGGTGCACAAAGGGTACCAGTAATTACAGGTTCGGTAACAGAGTTGTATTCTATTTTAGAAAAAACTGTAACGACCGAAGAAGTAAACGCAGCCATGAAAGCCGCCAGCAACGAAAGCTTTGGCTACAACGAAGATGAAATTGTAAGCAGCGATGTTATAGGCATTTCTTTCGGTTCGTTATTTGATGCTACACAAACAAAAGTACAAACCATTGGCGATAAGCAATTGGTAAAAACCGTAAGCTGGTACGATAATGAAATGAGTTATGTATCACAATTGGTGCGTACGGTAAAGCATTTTGCAGGGTTGATAAAATAAAAAAATCGTTTTAATATTTTTACAAGGCTTCTTTTTTAGGGAGTCTTTTTTTTGGGCTTTATTTTGAAATATCCTCTATCATTGATACTTTAAAAAAACATGTTTACAATCATACAATCATATGACCATCTCCGCTATTAATCATTTTTATTAGTATTTATTTTGCTGCAAATAATAAAAGATGGTTCATCCTTTTAAATATGTAAGCGCCGCAGATGCTTTGTCAATTGTGCAAAGTGGAATGAGGGTTTTTATACATGGCAGTGTATGTACACCACATTATTTATTGCATGCTCTTGCCAAAGAAAGTGAACGTTTAAAAAATGTAGAACTGGTTTCTATTACCCTAAAAGGCGATATTGAAATTGAAAAGCCAATGTATCAAGATTCTTTTCATATCAATTCTTTGTTTGTGTCTACACCAATAAGGGCTGCCATTGCAGAAGGTAGAGCAGATTTTATTCCGGTTTTTTTGAGTGATATTCCTGATTTATTCAAGAATAAAATTCTAGAGTTAGACATAGCCATCGTACAAGTTTCTCCACCTGATAAACACGGATACTGCTCACTAGGTCTTTCCGTAGATATTGCTCGTGCAGCAGTAGATTGTGCAAAATATATTATTGCATTAGTAAACCCAAGTATGCCACGTACCCATGGCGATGGTATGATACACACAGATCGTTTTACAAAAATGGTTTTTTATGATACCCCTATTATTGAAGAAAGTTACCACCACAAAGTAGGACAAAACGAAATAGAGATTGGTAAAAATATTGCCAACTTAATTGAAGATGGAAGTACTTTGCAAATGGGGATAGGAACCATTCCTGATGCGGTTTTGTCTTTTTTAACTCACCATAAAAACATAGGCATACATACCGAAATGCTGAGCGATGGTGTTATAAAATTAATAGAGAGTGATGTAATAAACAATAAATGCAAAGCCATACATCCAAACAAAAGTGTTACATCTTTTGCGATTGGCAGTAAATTATTATACGATTATTTAAATGACAATCCAGCATTTGCATTTTTGGATATTGATTATGTAAACGACCCACACGTAATTCGTAAAAACCCTAAAGTAATTGCCATAAACAGCGCTATTGAAGTAGATCTAACAGGCCAAGTATGTGCAGATAGTATTGGAGACATACAGTATAGCGGCATTGGCGGGCAAATGGATTTTATGCGTGGTGCTGCATTAAGTAATGGAGGCAAACCCATCATTGCATTAAATAGTCGAACCAATAAAGGTATTGCACGAATAGTTCCATACTTAAAAGAATCTGCTGGTGTGGTTACTACAAGGGGGCATGTACACTATGTTGTAACGGAGTATGGCTTAGCTTACTTATTTGGAAAAAACTTAAGACAAAGAGCAAAACTATTGATAGATATTGCTCACCCAGATGATAGAGAAAATTTATTAAAATATTGTTTTGAACGTTTTAAAATATTCATTGCAGATTAAATAATGTTTTTTTATTAATAATTTGGGGCTGTGGATTACATACAATAATCAACATTGGTTCGGCCTGCCCCGCACTTGTTGCGGGGGCTCATACGCTACAATCTTTTTTGTTCGTACCTCACAATCCCGCATTTTAATTGCGCATTAGCGTCAAGTTAAGGTTTTATTTAAAACCGTTGAATGATTGTAGATACAGGGTTTTAGTCTCTACGCAACCGCCAACAGGGCTGAAAGCCGCT
>JAYTLA010000069.1:0-43220 GCA_043729825.1 Ferruginibacter sp. | reverse complement strand
AGTGGCTTTCAGCCCTGTTGGCGGTTGCGTAGAGACTAAAACCCTGTATCTACAATCATTCAACGGTTTTAAATAAAACCTTAACTTGACGCTAATGCGATATTCTTGTCGGGAGCCCTTCGGCGGGAGAATCTTTTTTCAGCTTTTATTGAAGCGGAGATTGGAGCGAAGATTAAAGCGAAAGTTTTGTAGGCACTCGAAACTAGGCGGAGTTTTTTAAAGAACTCTTATATTAATGCTGACTTCCTGAAGTACCATGATGAGAAACATTACCATCTGAATGAGTTACACAAGGTCCAGAATGAATTTCGCCAAGTGTTGTAAATGTCCACAAAACAGCACCTGTATTTGCATCAAAAGCATACATTTTTTTATTTACATTGCCACAATATATGACCCCATTTGCGGCAGTTGCATAAGTAAATTCTCCATTATATTCTTGAGGTGTTTTTCTCCAAAGTAATGACCCGTCAAGAATTCTGTACGCAAACAGGTAGCCTTTATTAGTACTAAATACTAGATTACTAGTAATAGTAGGGCTAGTAAATTCTACTAAGTTAGGATCTGGAGTCGTTGACCATTTTACAACTCCTGTATTAGCATCCAAACAATACATGCTATGACCAATGGCAGCACCAGCTCCTCCTACATAAATTAAATTTTCAAAAACTGTAGGAGATGAAACCGTTGTACCAATATTTACTCTCCAAACTTGATTAAAATTACTTGTATCAAAACAAAATAGACCATTTGATGAACTGATAACTACCCTACCATTGTATATTGTAGGATTAGTTCTCGTAACATTTGGTCCATTAAATGCTCCAATTCCTAATCCAGAACTTGAATGAGACATTGAGGCGCCACCAAAGTAAGTCAAAAATAACTTATTGCCAGAGACTGTTGTAGAATAAGGAATAGTTTGAAAGAAATTACTGTAAATTAGATTTCCACTTAATTCATTTAATGCATATAAACCTCCAGAAAAATTATTACTACTTGCAATAAAAACATTTCCATTACTAACTGATGGCGATATTGCACCAATACTATGGTTAGCTGTATAACTCCACTTTAAAATACCTGTATTTGAATTCAAAGCGTAAAGCTTTTGATTATTACTTCCAAAAAAAGTTGTTTGATTAGATATTGTTGGAGTATTTTGAATAGCACTTCCTGTTGTATATTTCCATAATAAGTTACCATTTTTTGCATTTAACGCATAAAGATTACCATCATTACTACCAAAAAATATTGATTTATTAACTTTTATTAAAACAATTTTTATTTTGTAAATTTTTGTACTTCCATCATTTGCAATTACTGTGTATTTTATTTGATTATTAAAATTTTGTTCCACATTTTGATTTGGTGAAATTGAGGCGCCACTAAAAACTATTGTAGGTATAATATTGTCTAAAATTGTACCTTGATCTACTTTTAATTCAATTGTTTCATTTATAATATCACCAATTATGTTAGATGATAAAACAGCAATATTTTTTGAAGAGTCAAAACTGAAATACGTTATTTTTTTTTCAGATGAATCAATATTGGATTGATCTAAGTTATTAGAGTTTTTTTTGCAACTTATTAATATAACAATTCCAAAAAAGAAAAATAGTAGCTGCCTTTGCATTTGTATGAGTTTAATATTTTATAAAAATATGCATATTAGCTTAATAAATTCTTTTTAAAAATTCGCTAAAATAGGATTTATGATTGAATAAGCAAGATTTAAGAGGTAAGATGGAAGATGTAAGATTGAAAATGGAAGCGGTGAGTAAAATAGCAGTGTTTCTGTGAATGCTAAGTTCACCTAATGTTAAATCAAAAATCATAAATCTGCCGATAGTTTATTCTTTGTTTATAAAACCCATTTGGCAATGACCGAAGAATGCATCATAACGGCTGCTGTGGTAACATCTGGCGAAAAAGGAGACGATCCTCAATTGCCTAAACTTTTAGAAATAAGCCAACAAAACGGTATTGTTGTATATAGCATTATTGGTGATGCAGCCTATTCAGGAAAAGAAAATATTAGTCTTGCAGGTCCTCAAAATATTAAAGTAATAGCAAAACTAAACCCAGCAATAACACAAGGTTGTATAAAAAAAGAAGACAAGTTTGATTACAATAAAGATGCTGATATGTTTGTTTGTCCTTCGGGTCATATAGCAATACGAAAAGCATGTAAAGGCAAAAGAATGTTGAAACTAACCAAGTGAATACTTATTATTTTGATGTAGAAAAATGTAAATCCTATCCTTTAAAAAATGACTGTTATAAAGATGGTGCAAAAACAAAAAAGTATTCATTATCTATAAAATCAACCAAAGATCAGCAACAACTTATTTTTCAGGAAACAGAACATTGCCTTCAAAATTAAAAACATAGATACAAGATAGAAACAAAAAATAGTGAGTTGAAAAATATACATGTTTATGACAGAGCAATAGCTTATGGCATAAATAATATGCAAATGCAAGGGGCAATGGCAATTTTTACAATAAACTTAAAAAGAATCATTAAACTAATGTAATGAATGAAAAAAATGCTAAAAAAGTAATATAAAGCTCTTTTTTATATTAGGGCCATATGCAGCTCCAAGAAGTTCAATTCCGAAAGTCTTAGCATAAAAAAATCGAATAAGTAAAATCATGTTTTTACTTATTCGATTTAAAATAGTTTTATAAAAAAATACTTTTTCAATGCCTTCATATTTGGGCAGTCTTTTTTAATACTATTATTGGTGACTTTATTCATCATTATAAAAAATAAGAAAATAATTGCGCCAATATATCTTGTCATTAATTTTGAAAAAAAGGCAATTAGTAAACAGGATTTTTTTATTTATTCCTTTACTTAAAGAAATAAAAGAATGGTAATATCTGTGGCAGCAAGAATATGTTTTTGGTACCTCTAAATTTAATGCATGGGTCGCAAATTTTTAAAAAACCACCTTAAAAGAGATTTTAGAGAAATATTATTAGAAACTAGAATTAACTAATTACATAATCTTATATAGAATTTTATTATTCTCTTACAAAACTTGTTTCTGCAATGCGCATATTTGGTTTTGATATCACTACAAAGTATATACCTTTTGATAATGAGGCTACATCTATGTTTATATCGTTATTATCTTTACCTAAGTGTATTATTAATTGTTTTATTTCTCTTCCTTCTGAAGAATAGATTTTGCATACTACATCTTCTTCTTTTTTCGAATTGTAATTAATATGCAACAATTCTTTTACAGGATTTGGATGTACAATGAGTTTTGCAATAGCTACATTTTTATCAACAGATATGATATTTGAAAAACTAATTTTTCCATCATACCCTGTTTCCTTTATTCTATAAAAATTTATACCAGCATTTGGATTATCATCAACAACTGAATAATCTGTTTTTACATTACTATTATGGTATTTGCTAAAAACTGTTTGTATTGTTTTAAAAGCTATCCCATCAATAGAATGTTCTACTTCGAAATAATTGGTATTTATTTCTTGTGCTGTTGTCCAATATAAACCAATGTTGTCGCCCATTTCTTTTGCAGTAAAATCTAAAAGATGAATAGGCAAAACACCACCAATGTTCTTTACCCAAATAGGGGCTGTCCAAATAATATCATTATCTATTTCAGTAATTTTTACAAAATAGTAAAACCTATCATTTAAAATAGTTGGGTGAGAAAAACTTAGTGTGTTTGAATTGGTATTGTTTGTTAAAATAGTTGACCTAATACCACTTTCTGGTACGCCATAGTATATTTCTATTTTTTTAATAGGGTCTGCAGCACCAACATTATTTTGCAAATCTATAATTGAAACATTTATGATAGAATTGCTGTTTGTTGTAAAATCGCTTCCCATCACATTTCCATTTACTGAAAAAGTTACTTTTGCATCCCAATCATCAGAAGCATAAAACCTATTAGCTCTGTATGCGCCCATTATTTCGTTTCTTGTAAGTGCATTGGCAAGTACAACTGTACGAGTATGGTTTGTACGACCAAAAGTAGAGTTATGGTTATCATGATCTATTGTTGGTCCAAGATGATATCCTTTTGCTAAGGCATCAAAATAAGATGAGTCATATAATGTAGGAGGAGGGTCTGAGTAATCTGTAGTAGTAGAAAATGCGTTTCCACTTCTTACAGCTAAGCCTACAATGGCATTGTCTGCAATAGAATTATAAGTAGTAGCTACTCCAAGTAAATTATTATAATCGCCATCTTGCGGATGTGCTAATGTGCAAAATGCATTTGGGTACGAATTTATGATAGGCCAAAAATTTGTGTAAACAGATTTAGCACAAAAAATATTATAATTACTTGTAGGGCCCCAAGCGCCAGAGCCAGTTTCCCAGCCTACTAAGCCTGGTACACCATAAGTAACTACGTGCCCACCATTGCTTATAATGCCCCATTCAAACCCAAACATCGTTACAAAAGTTCCATCCACATTAGCTGTATCGGCTTCATACATTCCTTTTGCATAATCTGCCACACGCATGCCAGGGTTATTGATAGAACTGTAATGATTATGCTCAGAAATGCCTTCAAAATCCATATGAAAACTTCCTTTGGCATAATAAAAATTTTGGCCTGGGTAATAATAGCCAGATGTAGTACTGTCTTTATTGCCATCGGAGTAAGAAGAGTGCGAGTGTATATTGCCGTAGTAAAAATTATATTGTGCATTAGCACGTAGCGATGACAATACAAAAAAAATAAATAAAATGTTCTTCATAAAACTTGGATATGGACAAATGGTAAACCAATATTCGGCTGCGAAAGTAAATGATTTATAGTTTTTTTGATTTTCTAAAATGGTTAATTTAACTATTAAACGAGGTTTAATAAATTTTATTACGTATGTATGACAAGCTAAACTCGTATATAGAAATTACAATATCTTTTTTAAGTTGATTTATTTATGTTTTGCAAAAACTAAGTTTATAATTTTTTTGTTTAATGCTTATAATTATCAATATTTGCTTACTAAATTATTTTTTGAGCGCAGCTATAACATATACAGAAGATACATTGATTGCCGCATTGCGAAACCATGATAATGAGGCGTACAAACATTTGTATGTACATTATCGAGGAGCATTGTATTCTATAATTACACAATTTATATCTGATACGGAAATTGCTAATGATGTGTTGCAAGATGTATTTATAGCTGTTTGGAAAAATATTGACAAATACGACGAATCAAAGGGCCGTTTATTTACTTGGTTGCATACTTTAACAAGAAATACTACCATTAATACTACTCGTTCTAAAAATTTTAAGAGTCAACAAAAAAACGATGCTATTGAAGATTTTGTATATACATTGGACCAAAAAGAATCGCAACAGCAAAATATCAATGCCATTGGGCTTCGAAAACAGGTGCATCTTTTAAGAGAGGATTATAAAAACGTTTTGGAACTGTCTTATTATAATGGTTTTACGCAAGAAGAAATAGCCCAAGCACTTAATATTCCTATTGGTACTGTAAAAACAAGGTTGAGAAACGCATTAATAGAATTAAGAAAACAATTTGTATAATTGAATATAGAAAACTACATATCATCTGGCATTATTGAGCAGTACGTAATGGGACTTTGTACTGACGAAGAAAAAAATGAACTGGAGCACCTGCGCCTGAAGGATGCTGTATTGAACAAAGCCATCATAAATTTTGAAATAGAATTGGAAAATAAAATGATGCGAAATGCATTTTTACCAGGTGTAAATACGGATGATAAAATTTTAAATGCTTTACAATCTTTAGGAACGCCCGTTGTAGAAATGCAAATAGAAGATAAAAAAGTAAAACGCTTTAGTTGGATAAAAATAGCAGCTGCTGCTGCTGTATTATTATTTGGCGTGAGCGCTTTCTTCAATTATATACAATATCAAAAAAATAAAGAACAAGCGGCACAATTAGCTGCTAAAAATAATTTACCAGCGCCTTTACCTATGGAAAATTATAATATTTTAAAAGATCCTTCTATTACTCCAGTAGCTATGATGGGGCAAGGGTATCACGCCATTTGCCGTTGTACTATGTTTTGGGATAAAAAAACTGGTAAAGCTTATGTAATGATACACCACCTTGTGCCATCTGGCGAAAATAATGAGTACCAACTTTGGGCAAACGTAAATGGTAAACAAGTAAGCGTAGGAATAATAAACGATAATATTAGAGATCGTTTTGTAGAAGTAACTGGTATGCCCGAAGATGCAAAAGAATTTACGGTGACGCTAGAAAAAAATGGTGGTGCTACTGTGCCAGATGCGGATGTGTGGTTGAAGGGGACTGCTTAGTTTATATACTCCCAATAATTCTCTTTGTGTATCACCTTAAATTCATAATTAGGATAATTATTACTAAAAGTTTTGCTAAGCCTAGCTTTAGCTTTTGGATTCCATTTTATTTCATAAGTATGTAAAGTGCCATTCTTGTCTATTATTAAATCCACTTCTTGCTGATCTGCTGTGCGCCAAAAATAAAATGTGCCATGTTCATTTTTATAGTTATTTTTTTTCCAAAGTTCACTTATAATATAGTTTTCCCAAAGCGCACCTATATCTTGCCTTATTATTACTGGTCTATAATCGCCGATAAGTGCATTGCGTATGCCGTTATCAAAAAAGTATATTTTTTTACCTTTAGTTAATTCTTTTTTTAGGTTAGTGCTATAACTTGGTAGTCTAAATATTACAAATGTTTGCTCTAAAATAGTAATGTATTTTTCTATTGTATCGTTGCTCAATTGTAGTTGCTTACCAAGTTCACTATAGTTTACCTCGCTACCTATTTGCAATGCCAATACTTTAAGTAATTGTATAATTTTTTCAGGCTTTTGTAAGCCTTGCCACATCAGTACATCTTTATATAAATAACTATCGGTAAGAGTTTGCAATCTTTCTTTTTCATCACCTGCGTTCGTTACTATTTCGGGGTAGCTGCCAAATAGTAGTCTTGTTTCTAGTGCTTGCACTTCATTGGGAACGCTACTATTTTTTGCTAATTCAGTAAAACTAAATGGATATAAATGGTACTCCCATTTTCTACCCGTAAGTGGTTCGTTGGTTTTATTTTTTAATTCAAATGCAGAAGAGCCTGTTACAATAATTTGAAATACCACGCCTTCATCATATAATTGTTTTAGTTTAATACCAATATCGGGTAGCTGTTGTGCTTCGTCTATCACCACTAATTTTGTATTGCCTACAAATGAAGTAAAACTGGCTACACTAAAATTTTCAAATAGTGTTTGTATAACAGCATTGTCAGCATTAAGCCACACTGTGTTTTCTTTTTGTGCTACAATATTTTTGAGCATACTTGTTTTGCCCACTTGCCTTGCACCTAATAAAACAACTATCTTTTTATCACCTAGCCGTTGTTGAATAATATCGTGTATATATCGTAAAATCATATAATTTTCGATTAGATTAGCAAATATACCGATTTATTTGCTAATCCATACTAAAAAATACCGAAAATATGATTTTAACAGAATTTTTCGTTTCATGCTGATTTTGGTATTTCGGTGTAAACATTTCCCAATCTTTATTCTTCTACTTTTCTATCGTTCTCAATACCTTTTTTAGTGTAAGCCGTTTCCTTTATCTTACTCTATTCCTTCCATTTTTAAACAATAAAAATCTTACAACAACCCATCCAATTTTCTCTTCACACCTCTCGCATCCTTAAACATTTTTATCCCTTTTTTAAATGATAAATAAGGAATGTTTTTTTGCTGGTGATTATACACACTAATGCGGTATAATATTTTCAAATGCCTTGCTATTTCTTTCCAGGCAAAAAAGATGGAATGTGCTGGGTCGTATATATGTGTTGGCTCGCTGCCAGCGCCATTGAGTTCTATAATGCTTAGGTTTTTTCCCTCTATTAAATCTTCCCAATTGGTAAACATAATATCTAATCGGCCAAAATAAAAGCCAGGCACTTGTTTGCAGATAGTGTCAATTTTTTTCTCTAAATCAATAGTTATTTTATAAGATACATCTATAAACTTTGCACCACGGGCATGGTTGCCAAATGGCACCATTATTTTTTCTTCGCCTTCTTGTAAAATGTCTTTTAAGTTTATTTCAGGCATTCTACGCAATGCATGTAATTGTAAAATGAATCTTGGGTTTTGCATAACTAGCTCTTCCAAAGTGCTAGAACCATCGCCAGTTACAGCTAAAAATTCTTTTGCTACAATGCCAGATATTTTTCCATTTTCTTCCCATGGGTAGCGATAATAAAAAATACCTGCTTCATTTTTGTAATCTACTAAAGCCTGCACCAACATAGGGAAATTAGCATATTGAATATAAGCAATGGCATCTTCTATATGGTCAATTTTTCTTACGCCACGCCCTTTGCCACCAATATCTGGTTTTACAATTACAGGAAATTGAAAATTGTTTTTTATTACTAGTAATTTTATTTCTTCAAATGATAAACCTTCTTTTACCAATAATGTTTTTGGATAATAAGCTTGTGGCATAATATCATAAATATCACTTTTATGTTCCAT
Source organism: Ferruginibacter sp. (assembly GCA_043729825.1). GTDB lineage: Bacteria > Bacteroidota > Bacteroidia > Chitinophagales > Chitinophagaceae > Ferruginibacter. The sequence continues at coordinate 34,658 of JAYTLA010000069.1, read as the reverse complement.
TAAGTAGCCGCCATTTTCTATTGTGGGATTGCTAGCATTAAAGAAAAATAAATTTCTTGCACGCAAGCACAAATAAAACCAATAAAAATAAATGGGGAAATAAACGACACCAAAACTCCAATACTCCCAATTAAATAATTTTATAAAAAATGGCGTAGTATTTTTTTTCGATAATGTTTCTTTAGCTATTGACTCTTTCATAAGCGAAGCTGGTAGTGCTGCATTCATTGTATATGATATCTTGGTATTGCATTAGGCAATCATTATTGCTTATAGCAATGCCCGTAATGCTTACGGTTAAATATGTATCGTTTCTATTCATAATCAAATCATCTTCCACATTACCTTCACCAGTATTTGTATGAAAATGAAATAAATCTTTTTGTGTAGGCTCTGCGTTATTTTTTTGCCATTGTGCAAACCAATTTTTTCGTTTGTTTTGTTGTGCAGCATCATACAAGGTAGCACTGCTCCAAATATGCGATAGGTTATTGTCTAATACTTTACAATGCTTTTTTTCGCCGTCCCACCTGCATTCAAATAATTGTTTATTATTTATTACGACTAAAGTAAACGGGGCTGTATCTGCTAAATTAATTTCTGAAAATGATTTTATGAAATTAGTTGTTGTAGCAATATTAAGTACAATCTTTCCTCTGCTTGTTTTATAAATAGGTTTGCTTGTAAAATTTTCAAAAGCACCATTCAATAAACAAAGTGCATCGCCATTTTCTTTTAGCACAATCCATGTGCCACCTGCATCTACATCTTTAGGAAAAATTAATGGTACATTATTGATGATGTACACAGCTGGTAATAATGCTATTGCACGGGTATTTTTTTCATCTCTATTGCTCGTTAAAAAATACCCCGAATTTGATGGTAAGTATGTTACTGTGCACATAAATTTTTGTATTGCATGGTGGCAGCTGCTACGCCAAAATTTTCTGGTAGTGTAATATTGCTTACTTCATTTATAGCCACACGTATGAGTGCCATATGGTGAATGCTGTGTTCTAAGTTATAAATTAGTTCTCTATAAAAATTTGTTGTTACACTGCATTCTTCTGATTCCTTTTCACTATAAAACCCTTGTAAATGTAATGCTTTGTTTGGCAGTTGTACTGCATCAGCAATATTGCAAAGTAATTCGCAAGCAAAAGTTTTATCACTTTCTATTTTTATATCTCTCTTGCGATGCTCATAATTTAACACTCCACTTCCATATCCATTTATTAGACATTGAAACAATTCTATAACATGCCTCGTATGGCCGCCAATTGTAGTGCCATTAAGTAAAAGCGACTTTTGTGTATATTCATTATCAGAAAGCAATGATATACTTTCAGATAATTGATTTAATACTGGAGATATAATATTCTTAAAATTCATACTTATTTTTTTGCAGATATGTTTAGAGATACTTTTAATTTATCAGCCATTACCGCACTTTTTCCGCCTACACCAAAATCCCTACGGTTTATGTCAAACTCTCCTGCAAATGTATAACCCGTTGCAGATGGGGTAGCACTAAAGCCAAACTGAACTGCTTTTGTAATGCCTTTTATAGTAAGATTGCCTACCATAAAAAAACGCCCTGCTGTACTACTCTCTGTAATTTTTGTACTTACAAAAGTGAGCAACGGAAATTTCTCAACATTAAAATACTCTTCTTTGCGTAGGTGTTTATCTCTTCCGGTATTGTCAGTATTTATGCTTGTTGCATTTACTGATACATTCATAGAACTCGATGCTAATGTTTTTGGATTAAAAACAATAGTGCCTTTTAATCCTGTAAAATCGCCGCCTACTTTAATGCCAAAATTTTTAATGGTAAAATGCACTTTACTGCCTTCATCGGTTGCTATATAGTTTTGTGCAAAAGCTACATGGCTAAACAACATTGCTGCAAATAAAATTTTAATAATTTTCATGTTTACTTTTTTCTTTTAAAATTGATATGTAGCACCTAAAGATACTCCGCTTGATTTGTTTCTAAACCGATCATTTTGTTGGCCGCTTTGCGTGGTTTGTACTTTTGTTGAAGTGGTATATTCTGTAAATAAAAATTGAAACCCAAGTTTTACACCCCATTTTTTATTAAAATTATATAGTGCAAAAAACTCACTATTCAATGTGCCTAAATCATTATCGCTTACCAATAATAAATTAAAAGTTGTTGGATTTGCATTTGCTGCTCCAACGGTTCCTCCATTACCATAAAATGTACCAGCTTGCCTACCACCAAAAGAAAACCCTATTGCATCTATATTAAAACCTACTGTAAATTTATCGTTTATTTTAAAACCAAAATTTACAGTTATGTTAAGAGCATTGGCTTGTGTTTTATTAAAAAGTAAAGAATCAATATTTGGCTCTATTTGGTCGGCAAAGAAAACTGCAGGCCCAGTTTTGCCACTTGTTAGTTTTGCAGGAGCAGTAATGTAAAAATTTTTATTGCCAAAATTATTGGTGAGCCTTGCACCAGTTCCTATTTGCCATTGCTTTTTTTTACCAATGTTCCATAAATATTGATAGTTTAACGAAGTAGTAAATTGATTGCTACCAAATGCCAGACTAAAAGCAGCGGCTTGTTCTTTAGCCAATCTTTTTTGAGCATTTGCCGAAAAAAATACCAACAGTAAAAATGTAATGCAAATAATTCTTTTAATCATCCGATATCTTTTAAAAAAATCTATTTTAAAAATTGCTAGCTACTTTTCTTTTTATGGTTAGCAACAATATAATATACAAATAAATGAGTAAAATCGTTTTCTAAAACTGCCAAAAAATTAATTTTAAAATTAATTGTTGCAAGTCAATTGTTACAAATAGGCTAAAATCCAATTTTTCAGGTATGCTTTCGTATTTTATTTTCTTTTTTCCATTGTCAATATTTTACTACAAAATCGAATGATTTCTGGTTTAGAGCCAGCTTATTTTTCCTTTATAACTTCAATAACGCATTGCCAAAGTCTTCTATTAATTACAATTAGTGTAATTTAAAAACATTAATATATTTAAAATCAATATTTAATGTAATGCAAAGTATTATTATAACATTTATTTCTATTCTGTTTAACAATGCCTAAACAGTGTGACAAATACTTTTGCACGAAATAGCAAATAAGCAATAAAAGTTGTTGGCATATGAATACCACAATACTTAGTTTGTTATTTCGTTTTTATAGTCCAATTCCAATTTTATGAAGACATTCAAATTAAAGCGCACGTATTTTATTTTTTTAGTAGCATTTGCTGCTATACTGTACATACCAAATGCATTGGCAAATGGAAAACCATACATTGATATAAAAAATGTTGATTTAGTGTTTGCACCACTGGTTTTAAAAAATAAAACAAATAGTGTGAGCGATATGTATAACAAACTGCAATTAAATTTATTCGGATTATCCGAAAATGCTTTTCAGTATGCCATTAAAGGTTACGAGTATTTAAAATCTAATGGAAAAATTAGTCACAATCAAATTATTACCATTGTAGATTTTACAAGGTCTTCTTCTCAAAAAAGATTATTTGTAATTGATTTAAATAATTATAAAATATTGTTTAATACCTACGTAGCTCATGGGCAAGGTAGCGGTGCAGAAATGGCTACCAAATTTTCTAATATCCCAGAGAGTTTACAGAGTAGTTTGGGATTTTATAAAACATCTAGTAGTTATATTGGCAAGAATGGTTTTTCTATGAAATTAGAAGGATTGGAAAATGGAATAAACGACATGGCTTACGAAAGAGCAATTGTAATGCATGGCGCACCATATGTTAGCGAAGATTTGGCTCGAAGCCAAGGTCACATTGGAAGAAGTTGGGGATGCCCAGCAGTACCTGAAAAACTAAACAAACCAATTATCGAAAAAATAAAAAATGGCTCCTGTTTATTTATTTATAGTGAGAATAATAATTATCTGCGTAAGTCGAGAATTATTAATAGTTAACAACATACTTTTTAATTACCAGAAAAGAATTTTTATGTAAATGAAAATTCTTTTTTTATTTTAGGGTATTAAATTTTTTATATTTGTTACTGACATATAAATTTATTTGCCAAAGCATGCAAAAAGTCTTACTATTATTATCTGTTATTTTTAGTACAACGTTACTTTGTGCACAAACTACTCAAGAAAAAAATGTATTAGATTCTTTGGAAGATGCAAAATTGTTTTTGGCACTATTAGATAGTTTAGATGAAAAATCAGCTAGTTATTTTGAAGTTTCTATCGGCATCGGCAATGGGTCATTTAGCGTGAACAATAATTCAGTAAATGCCTCTCAAGCTCAGGTAAACAAATTGTATTACACACCAAGCATAGCTTATTATCATAAAAGTGGTATTGGTATTTCGGTTACACCGTATTTTACTACCGTTGATGGAAATTTAAAAACCTATCAAACAGCCATAACCCCATCCTTTGATTATGAATCTAATAAAATAAGTACAGGTATTTCTTTTACAAAATTTATTGCAGATACAAAATCTTATACGTCTAATTCTACTTATCAAAATGATTTGTATGCATATTTGAAATATACAAAAAGTTATATTCAGCCAACTTTATCTATTGGCTATGCGGCAGGTACTTTTAACGATATTTCTTTCCGAGATTCTTTAAAATTGCCAAATAGGACTATAGCTATATTTGATACAACGAAAAATGAAATAAAAGATTTTTCTTTATCATTAGGCATGGAGCATGCTTTTAATTTTGAAAGTGTATTTTCAAAAAATGGACGCCTTACATTTACGCCACAACTTGTGGTGAACGCAGGAAGCGAAAAATTTAAAAGTACCATTACAAACCTTAGAGCCGTACAAGCTGTTGGCAGAAATAGCAGACTGAAATCACTAACACAAAACGCAAATTCTCCCTTTGCATTTCAATCAATTGCTTTATCTTTAAGTGCAGATTATTATATTGGAAATTTTATTATTTCTCCAAATTTTTATATTGATTATTATTTGCCAGCAACTACCGAAAAAAGATTATCGAACGTGTTTTCTTTTTCAGTAAGATATTCTTTTTAAAAATTTTATTTTTAACTATAATAGTATTTACAAAGCCATTTTTTTTCTAGTAACTTCGTGCAAATTTTTAGTATGAACTTACGTAGTATTTTATCGGGCACAGGCGTTGCTATTATCACTCCATTTGCTAGTGATCTTTCTGTTGACTATAGTGCCCTTGACAAATTGATTGATTATATTATTAGCAATGGCGTAAATTATATTGTAACCCTTGGCACTACAGGCGAAACACCAGTGCTCTCTACCGAAGAAAAAAAATCGATAATAAATTTTACGCAAAAACATATTGCTGGGCGTGTGCCAATGGTGATTGGTATTGGTGGCAACGATACTGCTTCGGTAATAAGTGATTTACAAACTTACCCGCTCGATGGTGCAGTAGCAGTTTTGAGCGCTAGCCCATATTACAACAAACCATCGCAAGAGGGAATTTTTCAGCATTACAAAGCATTGGCAGCAGCATCGCCAAAACCAATTATTTTATACAATGTACCAGGGCGCACAGGTAGAAACATGCTTGCCAATACAACACTGCGCCTTTCAGAAATAAGCAATATAGCTGGTGTAAAAGAAGCGAGCAACGATATACAACAAGCTATTGAAATATTAAAGGGAAGACCAGAGGATTTTTTAGTAACGAGTGGTGATGATGATTTAGTATTACCAGAAATGGCATGTGGAATGGATGGTGTAATAAGTGTAGCAGCCAATGCTTACCCAAAAGCATTTACTACCATGGTAAATCATTGTTTGAAAAATGAGTATCCTGCTGCGGTAAAAATAAATAACCAATTGGTAGATGCATATAAATTATTGTTTGCAGAAAATAATCCATCGGGTGTAAAAGCATTTTTAGCAGAAATGGGTATTATAGAAAATGTACTTCGTTTGCCAGGTGTGCCGCTGAGCAATGCATTGCAAGCCGAAGTAAAAAAATATGTACAAAAAGGAATTGTGATTTAGTCTAAAATCTTGTGTCTAGCAGTTTAACTATCTAAATTTTAAAGCAAGCACCTTCCAGCGCCAGCTCCGTATTTTCAAAAACGCTTTTGGTTTCTGTAAGAAAATCATCAAGTAATTCGTACTTAGAAGAAAAATGCCCAATCAATAATTTTTCTACAGCAGCCAATTTTGCAATGTTACCTGCTTGCACGGTTGTGCAATGAAACCTTGCAGCAGCACGTTCTTCCAAATCTTTTAAATAAGTGGCTTCATGATAAATTACATGTGCCCCTTTTATTTTTTCTACAATAGATTCATCATAAATCGTATCTGCACAATAAGCATACACACGACCAGCGGTAGCCGCTTCGGTTACATCTTCGTTGGCAATAATGGTGCCTTTTTTTGTAGTATAATCTTTTCCTTTTTGCAACTCGCCATAATATGCCTCTGGTATTTCGTATGCTTTCACTTTTTCTGGTAAAATTTTGCGAGGGTTTTTCTTTTCGGTAAATAAAAAACCAAAGCACTCTATACGATGATTTACCTTAAAAGCTTTAACCGATATTTTTTTATCGTTGGCAATTTCTCCTTCATTTGTTAATGGATGAAAATACAATTGGTAGGGCAGGGTAGTGTTAGCAGCTTGCAAATGCAATTGTATAATTTGTTCTAATAATGGCGGTGCATAAATATGTAAATCGGTAGTACGACCTAACAAACCCATGCTAGAAATGAGGCCTATCAAACCAAAATAATGATCGCCATGTAAGTGAGAAATAAAAATCTTATATATTTTACTACGCTTAATGTTGTACTTGGTTAGTTGCAATTGAGTTCCTTCACCACAATCTACCAAATAATTTTCGTCGCTGGTTTGTACTACTTGAGCTGTAGGATTACGCCCGTATGCGGGAATGGCAGAGTTGTTTCCAAGTATGGTGAGCGCTAACAATGTATTTATTTGGGGTTAATTTTTTAACTAGACTATTTTATTTGTAAAAGTGCTGCTTTGAAGGTAAATAATTTTAATACATTTTTAATTGCTCTTTCCAATTTAGGTTGCCTGTTGCAAGTTTTATAAAATGGTCATTTTTTTTAGCATTCTCGCATTGTTCATTCAGTATTTCATAAAATTGCTGCATTGGCTTTTTTTTGAATTGTTTTACAGATACAGCAAAACTTTTTTGAGGCTGCCCGTACATTATGATTAGTTTTAATTCTACTCCATGGGTATTATAAGAAGATTCATAATTTAGAGATTTAATATCTCTCCATAATATTGTTTCAGATTTAAGTAAGCTATAAATTGTAAAGCCATCTTGTTCAGTAATAATTTTATATTTTATATTATGTAAATACATCCCTCCAAATATTAGCAAGCCAATAACTGGATACCATATTTCATTGGGCTTTTCTTTAGGCATAATAAAAAATCAACTATGCATATAATTGTAAACGCTAAATGAATCCATTTACTAAAATTATTTTTTTGAATTTCTACATTCTCTACAACAGGGTTCATTTTTTTGTTAATTGTTTTGTATAAATTGGGATGCCCATTATTTTTTGTGAAAAGATATTCCTTAACTCTCCAGCTAGCTCCTAAAAATGATAAGCTACATATTACCAATTGCCCTCTGCCAACTGTTCACTCCTCCTCAAAATCCCCCATCAACTCCCTTTCTATTTCTTCCATTTGTACAATATCCCAAGCCTCGCTTTCGGTAGGTGTTATGTTCATCAGTTCTAGTAATTCTTCTTTTTCAAAAACAGCTTCTACATTTGGTTGTAAATCGCAAACTACAAATGAGTGGTCACGCTCATAAAAAGCTTGTTGTATATCAGCTAATTTATGCGCAGCTTCTGGTACCATTTCTTTTACTTCGCTCATTTTTATTACGAGATGAGGAATGGTTTCTGTAGCATTTTCGGCAAGCTTTTCTATATCTTCTGTCATATTAGCAGAAATAACGGACGCTTGTGGCGTTATAACCATAAATTTTTCTTTGGTATCTATTTTGACATTCATTATTAAGGATTAATTGAGCAACTAAGATATAGAAATATCCGATTTTTGAAATAGGAATTCTCTTTCTTTTCGTAAATAAGAATAAATATTATACACTTATCAACATTTGTGATATTTTTTAGACTTAAACGCCCCTTTTTTTCGTTAACATTGTACAAGCAAAAACCAACAGAATGGATAATAATTTTTCAATACAAGTAAAAGAGATCATTTCTTACAGCAGAGAAGAAGCATTGAGACTAGGAAACGACTTTATTGGAACCGAACATTTGGTGCTCGGGCTAATAAGAGATGGTGAAAACACGGCCGTAAAAATTCTTAAAACACTCAATGTAGATGTGTATGAGCTGCGCAAAGAAATAGAACTTGCCGTAAAAGATAAAACAGGAAAAAACATAGCCAACATAAATTCCTTACCACTTACTAAGCAAGCAGAAAAAGTAATTCGCATAACGGTGTTAGAAGCAAAGGCATTAAAAAGTACGAATGCTGAAAGTGAACACCTCATGCTATCTATCCTAAAAAACAAAGAGAATATTGCTACACAAATTATAAATCAGTTTGATGTAGATTATGATTTGTTTAAAAATGAATTGGGCTTTGTATCAACCGATGTGCCACGCATGGAGTTTAATGATGAAGATGACTTTGATGATGACAGCAAAAAATTTGGTGCACAAAAACCTGCAAAACCTGGTGCTGCAAATTTGCCAAAAACAAAAACACCAGTGCTCGATAATTTTGGTAGAGACATTACACGTTTAGCAGAAAGTGGCACACTAGATCCGATAGTAGGCAGAGAAAACGAAATAGAAAGGGTATCGCAAATATTATCTCGTAGAAAGAAAAATAATCCAATATTAATTGGAGAACCAGGTGTGGGTAAAACTGCCATTGTAGAAGGATTGGCACTGCGCATAGTACAACGCAAAGTAAGCCGTGTGTTGTTTGATAAAAGAGTTGTAAGCTTAGACTTGGCGGCACTTGTAGCCGGTACAAAATACCGTGGCCAGTTTGAAGAGCGTATGAAAGCCATTATGAATGAGCTAGAAAAAAACAAAGACGTTATTTTATTTATAGACGAAATTCATACCATTGTAGGTGCAGGTGGCGCAAGCGGAAGTTTAGATGCTAGTAATATTTTTAAACCAGCACTAGCCCGTGGAGAGTTGCAATGTATTGGTGCTACTACGCTAGATGAATACCGCCAACACATAGAAAAAGATGGCGCACTCGATCGTCGTTTTCAAAAAGTATTGGTAGAGCAACCAAGCGTAGATGAGGCTATTGAAATACTCTCCAACATAAAAAGCAAATACGAAGATTACCATAATGTAACCTATAGTGTAGAAGCCATAGAAGCTTGTGTAAAACTGAGCGACCGCTATATGACGGATCGTTTATTGCCCGACAAAGCCATAGATGTATTGGACGAAGTAGGCGCAAGAAAGCACATTAAAAATATAAATGTACCCGAAAATATTATTGAGCTAGAAAAGAAAATAGAAGACATAAAGCTGGAGAAAAACAAAGTGGTGAAAAGCCAAAAGTTTGAAGAAGCAGCATCGCTAAGAGATACAGAAAAACGCTTGCAAGATGAATTGGAAAAAGCAAAGCAAGATTGGGAAGAAGAAAGCAAGAATAAGCGTTTTCCGATAGAAGAAGAAGATATTGCCGAGGTAATACACATGATGACGGGCATACCTGTAAAACGCATGGTACAAGCCGAAACGGATAAGTTGCGCCATATGGGCGATGACCTGAAAGGTGCTGTGGTAGGGCAACAAGAGGCTATTAGCAAAGTGGTAAAAGCCATACAAAGAAATAGGGTGGGGTTGAAGGATCCTAAAAAACCAATAGGTACATTTATTTTTCTGGGGCCAACAGGTGTGGGTAAAACCGAACTTGCTCGTACACTTGCCCGCCAAATGTTTGATAGCGAAGATGCACTCATACGTATAGACATGAGTGAGTACATGGAAAAATTTACCGTGAGTCGTTTAATAGGAGCGCCTCCAGGTTATGTAGGTTATGAAGAAGGCGGACAACTAACAGAACGTGTGCGTCGCAAGCCTTACAGCGTTATTTTGTTAGACGAAATAGAAAAAGCGCATCCAGATATTTACAATATTTTATTGCAGGTGTTAGATGATGGCATGCTTACCGATGGCCTAGGTAGAAAAGTAGATTTTAAAAATACGATGATTATTATGACATCGAATATTGGTGCACGCCAGCTAAAAGATTTTGGCGAAGGCGTTGGTTTTGCTACTGCAAATAGAATGGAGCACTCCGATGAAAACAATAAAGCCGTTATAGAAAAAGCACTCAAGCGCACATTTAGCCCCGAGTTTTTAAATAGGATAGATGATGTGGTTATTTTTAACAGCCTTACAAAAGATGATATTTTTGAAATAATAGATATCCTAATGAAAGGTGTAATGAAACGCTTGAACAACCTTGGTTTTAGCATGGAGCTTACCGAAGAAGCAAAAGTGTTTGTAGCAGACAAAGGCTACGATAGCCAGTTTGGTGCAAGACCATTACACAGAGCCATACAAAAATATTTAGAAGACCCTTTAGCAGAAGAAATTTTAAATATGAATGTAAAAGCCGGCGATGTATTGATAGCAGCATTGGATAAAGAAAATCAAAAAATAAATTTCGTAAAAAAAGATGCCGCCGCTACAGAAGAAGTGAAGGGCAAAGAAAAAAAGACGGAAGTGTAATAAACGAAACATGATATTGTGAGATGTATGCAATGCAAAAAACGGATGCCAACTTTCTAAAAGTTGGCATCCGTTTTTTGGGGTGGTGCTGTTTCAGCAGGGTTTTGGCAAACGTAAACTATAAATTATAAAAAAATCTTGTTGCGAAACCCCGATGTATAAAGAAACCTTAATTTTTAGAAACCCAACCAACATTGCGTAATATCTAGTGTCTAGTTTTTGGACTTGTCCGCCGAAGAGCCTGCCCGCCGAAGGAGGGAGGAGCATGAGCAGAAACAGCAATGATAAACATTTGTGCGCCTGTCTCGCTTTTTTTGCGGGAGGCTATACGCTGCAATATTTTTTTTCGTTACTCAATCCCGCATCTAAATTGCGGGACCACTTCTATCCCTGCCGTACTCAGCAGTAGAATGTGAATGAGCAACGAGATGGAAGCTGTCTGTTAAAGAGTTGTTGGTACTGCCACGCACTTTGCCTGCGCTGCATTCCAACAACGGCGGTAGCTTCAAAAATCAACAAATTACTTCGGAGAATTTTAGTAAATTTGGAATGCCAACAAAGGCAGAGGAATATTAATCGATTCTAAACACTTTACAAGTTCTGCACTGAGTGACGATAATCGTTAAACTTGGATTAATGCAGCAAAAGATAAATGAACTACACATACTTCCTCTTTATCGATTTGATACGTAGCTAATGTAAGCTTGCAATCTACCGCATGAGGCGGTACAAGGGATGTGGCAAATTACCAAATAGATTTATGCAATGCACAAATGCCCATCTTTGCCTATCCATTGTTTTATATATTGCAAATGAGTATTTTACATTTTTTAAAGCGAAAATATTTTTTTTAGTAAAATAGTTACATATAGCAATTATTTAATATATTTGTTCAAATTTAGAATTAGAAAAAATCTGCTACCCAGTTTCGTGCCCGCCATAAAGTATTATTATTTCATCACAAAAAAAAATTAAACAATGAAAAAGAATTCATTTTTAGGCACGTTTCTTTTAGCGACATTTCTGCTTTTACACTCTACATCTTGCAAGAAAGATGTAAGCAATGAAACTACAGATGACAATTTATCTATTTCGGAGAACGCACGAATGACGACTTCGGCAGAGGAAAAAAAACTCGAAACTGAGTTACTTAAAGACGTTAGGAATGCTACTGCACGTTTTCATTCTACCACGCAAGCCATTGGCGCTGGCTACGTACCCGACAATCACTGTGTTTCTGTACCAAACCTCGGCGGAATGGGTTACCACTGGGTTAATCCCTCTCTGGTTGATCCAGTTTTTGATCCACTAAAACCCGAAGTGGTATTGTATGCAACAGGCTCAGACGGCGAGTTGCAACTTGTAGCAGTGGAATATATTGTTATAAATACTGGACAAACTGCTCCCAAATTCGGTAATCAGCCATTCATCGTTGGTGGTACACCAGTTCAAGTGCCACATTGGAGTCTGCATGTATGGTTATACGAAAACAATCCATCAGGAATATTTGTTTCGTTCAATCCTAACATTAGTTGTCCTTAGTGAACAAAAGTAATTACTGAATATCAAATCCGACGTTGCAAAATTGCGGAATCTGTTATTATTAGTAGGTTCGGCAATGCATCGTCGGATTTTTTTTTTGTGCATTAGCATCTTTTGATAAGCCAAAGAGCAGCCACTCGTGAGCGCCAAGGTAGCCACAAACTAAGGAGTTGCTTGTTACAAGCGAAGCCTTCTAAAGAGGTGCAAAAGAATGGCATCAAAGTAAACGAAGATCTTTGTTTGGCATTTGGGTCTTAACTTTTATATCTTTACTTGCTTGCTAGCATAGAAAGCTTTAGTTCGAGATGAAAAGCTACGATCTTAGTAGAAATACTCCAACAAAATCAACAAAACAAACAATATGAAAAAAGTAACTCTATTATTTTTTGCAATTCTTTTTTTTACAACGGTCAAAACGTTTTCTCAAGATTTAAATACAGATACATTAAAATTGTGTACAATTTTGGAACAGCCTGGTTTTAATGACGACAAAGCAGCGATTCTTAAGAAATTTAAATGGATACCAGAAAAAACTATAAGAGTTAAGTTTTTAGACGGCGATGGCTTTATTCAAGCTAAGGTTAAAGAATTTGCGGTGCAATGGAATAAATATAGTAGCGTGAAATTTAAATTTGTTAATAGTGGTAATGCTGAAATTAGAATAAGTTTTAAAGGGATAGGTTCCTGGTCTTTAATCGGTAATAGTTCTGTTTCTTATTCGGTGAATATTAAAACTGGCGTCGTTTTCAAATCAGGCAATGGAGTATCAATGAATTTTGGATGGTTTAATTCAAATACTCCAGATATGGAATTTAGCAGGGTTGTACTACATGAATTTGGACATGCTTTAGGATTAATTCATGAACATCAAAGCCCAGCTGCAGGAATTCCATGGGATAAAAAAGCAGTTTATGCATATTATAAAAGCTCACAAAACTGGACAACGGCACAAGTTGATAGAAATATTTTCTACAGGTATTCTAAATCAAAAATAACTAATTCGAAATATGACAAACTTTCTATAATGCATTATGCTTTCCCAGCCATTTTATTAACAAATCCTTCTGCAGAAATTGGATGGAATACAGTTCTTTCCAAACAAGATATTTCTTTCATAATTAAATATTATATAAAACCCAAAAAAGTTGAAGTAAGTGAAAAAGAACCTGGCAAAAAGGGGCCTGAACCGATTGGAAGGTAGTGTTCCAACTTTCATAACTACACATAAATTTAAGGCGTAGCCATCTTTAAGGACTTATAATTAAAAATGAGTATTTACGCAGAAAAATACTGGACTAAAAAAGCAGTGTTCAATAAAACAAATTTGAAAAATTGCAGTAACTAGTATGCCATTTTTCAATGTCTAATGAAATGATTATTATCCTTTTTAAAACATCTCAAAAATGTCTGCTTTTTAAATGTCACTTAATATGGAAAGCTAATTTGCTAAAAACAACTTTTTTTAAAATCTATTACTAACTAAGCGTATTTTATCTAAAACCTTACTTATATTTGCGGTATATTATTGATAATCATAGAGTTGAAAATATTTTAATATATTTTTCGGATTATTTGTATTTAATTTATGATGAGCGTAAAAAAACATAGAATCCCTTTTTTAGCCTTTATTTTTGTTGCATTTTGTAACAATCTTTTTGCACAGCAACATTACTTTCCTTTTCGGGCTAAGCAGCTACATTTTACTTTAAACGGTACTGCAAAAGGATTGAATGGTCTGTATTTATATTTAAGTTATAGGGGCTGGAACGAAAATAGGATTTGGGATAGTGTTGTAGTAAAGGATGATGCATTTGTTTTTTCTGGATATTTAAATGGGCAATGGAAAAGTTATTTGACCACAAAAAATACTTACAGAACAAAATTGGATAAAAACTTAACCATTCCTCTTTATTTGGAACCTGGTGTTATGAACATTAATGTAACGATAGATAAATTTTGTGATGCTGTACTTAAAGGTTCTAAAACCCACGATGAATATCTTGCCATAGAAAGAAAAAGAATTCCAGAACTAAGAAAGTTTAATGCTTTTCAAAAAACATATGATAGCCTTGAAATTATTTTGTCAAAAAATAATGATTCGATAAACTCAATAGTAGCATTACCATTAGCGAAACGAAAAGGAATGCTTGCCCACCATATTGATAGTGTTTCTACAGTTATATTTAAAATAAATAAAGATTTTGCCATGCTCTATCCCAATGCAGTAGCATCGGTAGTAATTTTAGATGAGATAAAAGATTCGTGCAACCTTACCGATTTAGAATGTATGTATAATAATTTACTGGTAGAAAACAAACAATCGCCTTGGGGTAAAAGGGTTTTAGAAGAAATAGAAAGAAGAAAGATTGCAATTAAAGGATTAAGCTGCCCTAGTTTTTGGGCTGTGGATACAAATGGAGATACAGTAAAAAATACCGATTTTAAAGATAAATATATTGTATTAACTTTTTGGAAAAACGATTACAAGGATTCTTACAAAACATTATTCGATATAAAAGAGATATATGAAAAATACACAGATAAATGTGTTTCGTTTGTAAATATATCTGCAGATAAAGAAGGCAAAATGTGGAACGAAATTGTATTGGATAAGGGTAGAGCACATTGGAGAGATATTTTAATGAAAGATAACGACTCTCTTGTTTTAAATAATTTATTTGGTATAAAATATTTTGCAACTTCTTTGGTGGTCAATCCAGATGGAACTATTCAAGAAAGATTTGATAATATTGATGATATTACCATTTCAAAACTTTCTATTTGTTTAGAAAATATTTTTAAATAACAAACGCCGTTATTTAATTGTAATACAATTTTTTTACTTTGGTATAACTGCAAAAATCTATCTCATTATCTAAGAATAAGCTATTGGCAATCTTAAATTAAAGCATTTTATGCATAACTTTCTTTGTTTTTTCATTAAAAAATAAAAACAAAATTGTAATTTTCCTATCTAAATTTTTAGTCATGAAAAAGATAACCATATTTATTTGTGCAGTTATATTTACCTGCACTTTGCAAAAATCATTTGCACAAACTGCCGACCCAATGAAGGCTTGGCAAGATTTTATGACCCCAGGCGAAAATCATAAAATGCTTGCTAAAGAAGTAGGTACTTGGGAAGGAGAAGTTACACAATGGATGGACCCAACCCAGCCTCCAGTAAAAACAAAAGCAACTAATGTTGTAAAAATGGCTTTTAATGGGCTTTACCAGATGGCCGATTTTAAAACAACGATGATGGGGAAACCCATGTTGGGCAAAAGTACTGTGGGGTATGATAATGTAAAGAAAATGTATGTGTCTAGCTGGATAGACAATATGGGATCTGGTATTGTAGTTATGTCTGGCACTTACGATGAAGCTACAAAAACTGTAAATCTTAGAGGCAAACAATCGGACCCAATGACAGGAACAGAAAGTGCCATTAGGCAAGAAGTGAAATACCTTGATGATGACACATATATTTTATCAATGTATGGTACAGGTATGGATGGAAAAGAAATGAAGTTTATGGAAGGAAAGTTTAAACGAAAAAAATAATTGGCCATATTACCGCAAATAAAAACGCCGCCTTATTACTAAAGCGGCGTTTTTGTTTATGCAAGAAAAATTATTTTAATGCCTCTATCTTCTTTACAAAATTAGCTTTTGGTTGTGCACCTACTAATTTATCTACCACTTCGCCATTTTTAAGGAAAAGGATTGCAGGTATGCTAGTAATACCATAGTTCATAGAGACCTGTGGGTTTTGATCTACATTTAGTTTTCCAACATTTACTACCCCAGCATATTCGGTTGCCAACTCACTTATTACTGGACCAATTGCTCGGCAAGGACCGCACCACTCTGCCCAAAAGTCTACTACTGTTAATTTATCTGAATCTAAAACATCTGTTTTAAAATTTGCATCTGTGAATTCGAGTGCCATAATTGTATTTTTATTTGTTAATTATAATTGTAACTAAAGGACTGCAAATCTATAACCAAGATTTTGTTTTGCAGTAATGACATATCCACAATATGAGGATAAAGGCTTTTTATGTTAAATCGGCAGTTAAGCTGTCAGTACACTAACCTGTAAATCGTTGTGCTCATTTAAATACGCCCCCATTTCATCGTTCATCGTAAAACTTTTTTCCAACGAGTATAAACTCACTTTCAAATTTTCGTCAAAGTCTTTTATTTGAAATTTAATGGTTGTTTTACCAGGATTATTTCGAACATTGTCATCAATAAAATCAATAAATTTTTCGTCAATGCTTTCTGGCATTAAGTCTATTCTTACTTCTTTTGTTAACGTTGGTTTTACCGTTTCAAGTAAATGAAGTTTAGCAATTTTAAATTCATAATTATCGCTATTGTATCTATTTTTAAAAGCGCCTTCAAGCATTACGATAGTTCCTTTTTCTAAATAGTTACTAAACTTTACATAGTCTTCGCCAAACAATGCAAAATCTGCTTTTCCACTAAAATCTTCTACATGCATTATACCAAAATTCTTTCCTGTTTTTGTAAGACGATGTTGCCCATCAGTTACCAAACCTGCCAAGCGAAATGTTCTAGAAGTTGGAATGGTGTCCACCGCATTTTTTATTTCGGTATAATCCGATAATTTACTAATGCCATAATGAGTAAGTTCAAATTTAAAATCATCGAGCGGATGCCCGCTCATATACATACCCGTAACATCTTTTTCAAAATCTAATTTTTCAACCAACTGCCAAGGGGCACACGGTGCTAGTTTTGGGGGCACAATATCTGGCATTTGCAAATCGCCAAAAAGCGTATTGGCGCTGCCAGCAGCTTGGCTTTGAAATACCGAACCAAATTTTACAATCTTATCTAACGAAGCCACATCGCCAGGTGCTGTGAAAAAATATTGAGCTCTGTGCATGTCTTCAAAACAATCAAACGCACCACTGTAAATTAAACTCTCCAATGTTTTTTTGCTTACAGCTTTCAAATTTACTCGCCTTACCAAATCAAATACATCTATAAATTTTCCAGCTTTGTTTCTTTCTTCTACAATACTTTCAATAGCATTTTCGCCCACACCTTTCATACCACTAAAACCAAATCGTATTTCGCCTTTATCGTTTACTGCAAAACCATTTTGCGATTCATTAATATCTGGACCATATACTTTTAAACCCATACGCTTACACTCTTCCATAAAGAAAGTAATCTTATCTATGCTACCAGCATGGTTCAATACCGCAGCCATATATTCTGCAGGGTAATGTGCTTTTAAATAACCAGTTTGATATGCTACATATGCATAACATACCGAGTGAGATTTGTTGAAAGCGTATTGTGCAAAAGCTTCCCAATCGGTCCAAATTTTTTCTAAAATTTTTGCATCGTGGCCTTTAGATGTTGCACCTGCAATAAAATCGCCTTTCATTTTATCCAATGTTTTGCGATCTTTTTTGCCCATGGCTTTTCTCAAAATATCTGCCTGCCCTTTGCTAAAGCCACCAAGCTTTTGAGAAAGCAACATTACCTGCTCTTGGTAAACGGTAATGCCATAAGTTTCTTCCAAGTACTCTTGCATTTCGGGCAAGTCGTAAGTAACTTCTTGCTTGCCATTTTTGCGTGCAATAAAATTTGGAATGTACGCCATTGGCCCAGGACGGTACAAGGCATTCATAGCAACTAAATCGCCAAACTTATCTGGTTTTAATTCTCGCAAATATTTTTGCATGCCAGCACTCTCAAATTGAAAAGTAGCGTTGGTTTCTGCTTGACGATATAACTGATACGTTTTATCATCTTCTAAAGAAATCTCATTTATGTCTATTTCAATACCATGGTGTTGTTTGATAAGTGCTAAAGCTGTTTTTAAAATACTCAAGGTTTTTAAACCCAAAAAATCCATTTTAATTACACCAGCTTCTTCAATAGAATTTCCTTCTATTTGTGTAAGCCACAATTCACTTTCTTTGGAAGTGGCCACAGGCAATAATTCTGTAAGGTCTTTTGGTGCAATGATGATAGCCGAAGCATGTATACCTGTGTTGCGTACAGAACCTTCTAATTTTTCTGCTTCTTTTAAAACCTTTGCTAGTTCATCGTTTCCATTATAAAACTCTCGCAGTTTTTTTATTTTTTCTATATCATCTGCTTGAAGTTGTTCTTTTTCTTCTAAAGATTTTTCACCACCTTTTGTAGCTTCTTTTATGGTGATAGGAGCTTTTAGCAATCGTTTCAAATTCATACCTGGTCGCTCTGGTACAAGACTAGATAATGCACGGCTTTGTTGCAATGGTAAATCCATTACTCGAGCTACATCGGCAATACTACTTTTTGCAGCCATGGTGCCATAAGTAATAATTTGCGCTACTTGGTTTTTGCCATATTTTTCTACCACATAATCTATTACTTTTTGGCGGCCTTCATCATCAAAATCTGTATCTATATCTGGCATGCTCTTACGCTCCGGATTTAAGAAACGCTCAAAAAGTAAATTGTATTTTATAGGATCAATATTGGTAATGCCAATACAATATGCCACCACACTACCAGCAGCCGAACCACGCCCTGGGCCTACGAATACACCAATTTCTTTTCCTGCTCGTATAAAATCGCTCACTATAAGAAAGTAACCAGCAAATCCCATTTCTCTAATTACCCCCAATTCAAATTGTATTCTTTCTTCGGTAGAAGGTGTAAGTATTTGATAACGATTTTTTGCACCTGTCCAAGTAAGGTTATCTAAATATTCATCTTGTGTTTTAAAATTAGCTGGTACAGTAAAATGTGGTAGAAGTATATCTCGTTTTAAATCTAATAAATCTATTTTAGAAATCACTTCGTTGGTATTGTCAATGGCTTCTGGTAAGTCTTGAAAAACTTCTATCATTTGCTTTTGCGACTTCAAAAAAAACTGATCGTTAGGAAAAGCAAAACGTTTTCCTTTGCTGCTTAAATCATCATCTCCATGATCTCTAGATGCTGGAGTCGTTTGTTTTTCGCCAGTGTTTATACACAACAAAATATCGTGTGCATTAAAATCTTCTTGCTCCACATAATGTGTATCGTTGCTTGCAATAACTTTTACATTGTATTTTTTTGCAAATTTTAAAAGCACCTGGTTTACTTTATCTTGGTCTGGTATGCCATGCCTTTGCAACTCTACATAATAATCTTCTTGAAAAATATTGAGCCACCATTTAAATTCGTTTTCGCCTTCTTCTTCACCTTTTTTAAGAATAGTTTGTGGCACCAATGCACCCAAGCAACATGTTGTTGCTATTAATCCTTCGTGGTATTTGTGTATGAGTTGTTTGTCTATACGTGGGTATTTGCTGTACATTCCTTCTATGTACCCAAGCGAAGTAAGTTTTACCAAATTTTTATATCCCACATCATTTTTTGCCAATAAAATTTGATGGTTGCGTGGGTCTCTTTCTTCTTTACTAAAAGTTTTTCTTGTTCTATCGGTAGTAATATAAAACTCACAACCTACAATCGGCTTTACTTTTAGTGTACCATCATCGTTTTTATGTTTGTATGCTTCTTTTACAAATTCAAAAGCGCCAAACATGTTTCCATGGTCGCTAATAGCAATGGCAGGCATACCATCTTCAATAGCTTTTTTGTATAAATTTTTTATAGATGCGGCACCATCCAACAAAGAAAATTGTGTGTGTACGTGTAAGTGAGAGAAATTCATGGTTCAAAGTTCAAGGTTCAATGTTCAAGGTTCAAAGTTCAAGGTTCAAAGTTCAAGGTTCAAAGATCAAGGTTCAAAGTTCAAAGTTCAAAGTTCAAAGTTCAAAGTTCTTTAACTGTATCGAAATCCTTTTAATTCTGAATCTTTTAAATATTTTATTAAAGATGTAATTTTTTTACTGATGTTTTCTGTTTTGATTATAAGCGTTTCAAATATTTCTTTGGTAATATGACTCCGATCAAAGGCTCTGTATAACTGAGATCTTACTTCTCCATTAGAGGCTTTAGCAATAATTAAAAAATTAATGAATTCTTTATTACCTGTCCTTTCAAATCCTTCTGCAATATTGTCCATTACTGAACCGGAACTTTTACTAATTTGATTTCTTAATTCATAATCCTTTGAAAAAGTTCCCACACTATATGTTTTCCACAAGTCGTTGGCTTGCTCTCTTGCCATTTGCCATATTTCTAAATCTTCAAATCTTTTAACTGTAGCCATTGAAAAAAAATGTTTGAATTAAACAAACCTTGAACCTTGAACCTTGAACTTATAGAGCAAATATCGGTTTTACTGAGCCTAGTTTATTAGCCGTTTTTCCACAAACTATATCAAATGATTAACAAAATAGTATTTTCAACTACAAAGCAAGAGAAATTTTTTGTTTAATTTTGCCACTTAAAAATAAAATCAAAACGTACCATGCTTATGAAAAAGCTTTTCTTCTTTTCTTTGATATGTTTATTTGTAGCTTCTAATTCTTTTGCCCAATATCCATCTTCTAAAATGGTGGTTTTGGTAAAAGGAGGAAAAGTAAAGTTGAATAAGAAAGATGTAAGTAAAGAGTGGAAATTGAACACGTTTACAAATGTAATAGATACATTATCAAGAAAAAAAGAAGGTACAAATAGAATACACACGTATGATCAAATAGGGATGGTTTTATTTGAACCAGCACCCCAGAAAATTCCAAGTGGGCTTGTTTCGGAGTTTCAATTGTATTTAGATGGGGTAGAAGCCAATAAAATAGTGCCAAAACAATTTTACGAGGGTAAATTAACTATTGAAAAAGTGGATATTACAAGAAACACCACAATAGAAGAAATACGTAAAAAATTGACTGATTATAAAGAGACTGATAGTGATGAAAAGGACAAGTACCGTTTTTCTAAAGATGGTATTTATATTTATTTTTTGTACAATTCAAATAAAAAATTGAGCAAAGTTACTTTTGGGAAAGATAAAATGTAAGTAAAAACAGAAAGTAGGTAATATTAATCTATTGATAATGTTATAATTGTATAGATTTGTATGCTTATACACACTTTTTCCCCTACTTTTGCGTTTTAGAATGGATAGAATTTATTATTAATCTGATGTAGGACAAGATTTATAGGAAGGAAAAGACCACAAGACAAGCAAAGAATTAAAGAAGCACAAATAACAAAAGAAGGCGTCTTATACGTGTAAACCCAATTTTACGTATGAAGAAAAACTTGCTGTTTGTTTCTGTTGCGCTAAGCGTTTTTACAGTTACTTCACTAACCACTTTGGCACAGCCAAATAGAAATTTTTTAAGAGATAATTATGCTGCTGGTTATAACACTAGTTATAGCAATGAGCCAATGCAAAACAATTTTTCTGCTAATAGAGATAATAGCGTTGAAGACTTTGCAACTGAGCAATGTAGCCCAATACAATTTAAGTATGCACAAATATTGGATAGAGAAGTGGAAACAATTACCAATACGTACCTTTTTAATTTTATAGATGAATGGTGGGCAGTAAGATACCGTTATGGCGGCACTACTATGCGTGGTGTGGACTGTAGCAGTTATACTGGTCAATTGCTTTACACGGTGTATGCCGTGAGCATGCCACGTACCGCTCGTGCTCAGTATGGCGTTACCAGCAGGGTTAGAAAAGATGAATTGCAAGAAGGCGATTTGGTTTTCTTTAATACCCGTGGTTTTGTAAGCCATGTAGGTATTTATTTGGGCAATGGTTATTTTACACATTCGAGTTGTAGCAAAGGCGTTACTATTAATAATTTGAACGAGTCTTATTACAGCAAAAAATTTATAAGTGGTGGTAGAGTAATAGAACCAAAAAAATATGAACCGGTAATAGAACCAGAAGTTACACAATCTGATTTGTAAAAATGATTTGATACGATATTGAAAACCTCAGCTGAAAAGTTGAGGTTTTTGGGTTTAAAAAACTTTCTCAATCAAATCCCACAAATTACCATACAAATCTGCAAACACCAACACTCTTCCATATTCTTCAACCGAAGGCTCTCTTACAATGCTAATATTGTTGGTTAGTAAATTTTGATAATCTCTTTCAAAATCATCAGTATGTAAAAATAGAAAAACCCTACCACCGGTTTGGTTGCCTACAAATTTCTTTTGTTGTTCATTAGCAGCTTTTGACAACAATAAATTACAACCAGTAGAATTTTGTGGAGCTACAACTACCCATCTTTTTGTTGGGCTCAGCACGGTATCTTCCACAAGTGTAAATTTTAATTTTTTTATATAAAATTCTATTGCTTCATCATAATCATTAACTACCAAAGCTATTTGTGCTATTCTTTGTGGCATATTATTTTTTTGTAGGAACAACTGGCTCTAAAACATTTTTACTAAACACATAGAAATTCTTATTTACAAGCAATGTTTTGCCATCATACCATTTGCCTAATTTTATTTTTTTCCATTCTGTTGTTGGTGTTATCCATTGTTCCTCTTTACCAAAAGATACTTTAATGGGTAGCTTTAAATTGTCCATTACATTCACCCATCTGTATGAAACTTTTCTTCCTTCGGATTTATATTCTAGTAATGGCACTTTTGTAGTTCGCAAATATTGATTAAAAATACCTGAAAGGTTGAGTTGTAATTTTTCGCTGATGTAGTTTTCAACTTGTTGTGTGGTAACAGTTTTATGGTAAAAATCTTTATTGAGCCCAATTAACATACCCCTAAATTTTTCATCATCTTTTGTAAGTTGTCTAATAAGGTGTAGCATGTTTGCTCCTTTATTATACATATCGCCACTGCCTTCTTTGTTTACACCATACGGTCCAATAATCGGTACATCATTACCTATATTCTTTTGAATGCCTTGTACATATTTCTCGCCTGCTGCTTTGCCCCAATAATATTCTGTAAACAACGTTTCACTATAATTGGTAAAGCCTTCGTGTACCCACATATCGGCAATGTCGTTTGTACAAATACTATTGGCAAACCACTCGTGCCCGCTTTCGTGTATGATGATAAAATCCCATTTTAAACCTTCGCCTGTGCCACTCCAATCTTTGCCTAAATAGCCCATTTTATATTCGTTACCATAAGCAGTAGCACTTTGGTGTTCCATACCCAAGTGTGGTGCATCTACTAGTTTGTAACTATCTTCATAAAAAGGATAAGGACCAAACCAATGTTCAAAAGCTTTCATCATTTTTGGTGCATCTGTAAATTGTTTTTTTGCTTTTTCGAGGTTGTAATCTAGTACCCAATAATCCATATCTAAATTTCCTTTTAGTCCCACATATTTTTCTGAAAAATGTACATACTTGCCTATGTATGGAATGATACAATAATTGTTGATGGTATTTTTTACTGTCCAAGTGTAAGAAGTATTTCCATTTCCAAATATTTTTTTTTCTGTAAGTCTGCCATTGCCAACAGCTACTAAACTATCGGGTACAATCATGCGGAGTGTAGCGCCACTATCTGGTTTATCGCTTTGTATATCTTTGCAAGGATACCACACACTTGCACCAAGCCCTTGGCAAGCTACGGTCATCCATGGATTATTGTTTTTATCTTTTTTCCAAATCCAGCCGCCATCCCAAGGTGCACTTACGGCTTCTCTTGGCTTGCCATGAAAGTAAAAGGTAAGCAAGCGAATGCCAGGTTTTATTTTATACATGAGGTTAGAAGATGTATCTCTATACATTAACCAATACACATTATTTTCTCTAGTAAAAGTAAAATGGCTTCTACCTTCTTTTACACTATCGAGTATCATGGGTTGTTGTAGATCTATTTGCATCATTTTTGCGCCTTCATCAAAAAATTGCATCGTGCATTTCCCACTAATTGTTTTGGCGGTATAATCAGGATGTACGGTAATATCATAATGCAGTACATTCCATTGTTGGCGATAAATGCCATTTGTACCACGCAGCGTATCTGCATGGGTAAATAAAATTTTATTAGGGCTTAATTGTGCCACAGAAAATTTTGCAACAAGTACAAAACATAGTAAGGGTAGTAAATATTTTTTTAAGAAAAGCATAGTTCGTAATTTAAACATCTAATTTAAGCAGTTTAATGCAAGTGAAAGTATAAATTTGATGATTGGTTTGGGGGGAGCCACGAATGGCACGAATAAAAACCATTAGTGAAAATCCGTGCCATTCGTGGCTAAAAAAATATTAGTAGTTAATGAAAAGTTTGAAAAAATATATGTTGCCACGAATGCACGAATGTATAATTTGCCTTTGTGTATTTATTTCACTGTGGTTCATTTCCTGTAGTAGCCATTCTCATCCCGATAAAAAAATATTTAAGTACAATGAAATATCTGGCATAGCATCTTTAGATCCTGCATTTGCAAAAAACCAATCTATCATGTGGGCTATACATCAATTGTACAATACATTGATAGAAGTAGATGGTAATATGCAATTGAAACCATCGCTAGCAAAGGCTTGGGAATTTTCGTCAGATAATAAAACCATTGTCTTTCATTTGAGGAATGATATATATTTTCAAGATGATGCATGTTTTACAAATGGTAAAGGACGTAAACTACATGCTGCTGATGTGGCTTTTAGTTTTAATAGGATTATTGATAAAAATACTGCAAGCCCTGGCGCATGGATTTTCAACAATAGGGTTGATTCTGTTGCTCCATTTACAGCGCTTGATGATTCTACGTTTCAACTAAAATTGCAAAACCCTTTCCAACCCATTATTGGTATTTTGAGTATGCAATACTGTTCTATCGTTCCGCATGAGGCAGTAGAAAAATATGGCAACGAATTTCGCAGGCATCCAGTAGGTACAGGCCCATTTGCATATGTAGCATGGGAAGAAGGGCAGGCATTGGTTTTGAAAAAGAATGAGCATTATTTTGAAAAAGATGTTGAAGGGAAATCGCTTCCATATTTGGATGGCATAAAAGTAAATTTTTATGATAGCAAGGCTACCGAGTTTTTAGCATTTCAACAAAATAGATTAGATTTTATAAATGATATAGACGCTTCTTTTAAAGATGAATTGCTAACCAAAACTGGCAACTTAAAAAAGGAATGGGATAATACGATTGAATTGCAAAAACATGCTTACCTCAATATCGAATATTTTGGGATTTTGGCAGATACTACCAATGCATTATTAAAAAATTCACCTTTAAAATTATTGAAAGTACGCCAAGCCATTAACTATGCTATTGATAGAAAAAAAATGATGTTGTATCTCCGCAATTCTATTGGCACAGCTGCGGAGAGTGGGTTTGTGCCACAAGGTTTGCCTTCATTTAATGCAGATTTGGTAAAAGGATTTAATTACGATCCTGTAAAAGCAAAAACACTTTTAAAAGAAGCTGGTTTTGCAGATGGAAAAAGGTTACCCGAAATAAAGTTGCTCACTATTCCTATTTATGCAAACCTTGCAAGTTATGTAGCCAACGAACTAAAACAAATTGGGATAAATGTAAAAGTAGAAGCTATACAAAAAAGTTTATTGCTGGAGCAAACAAGCAAATCGCAAGCATTATTTTTTAGAGGGAGTTGGATAGCTGATTATCCTGATGCAGAAAATTACTTGAGTGTTTTTTACAGCAAAAACCCTGCACCACCCAATTATACAAGGTTTAAAAGCAATGCTTTTGATAAATTATACGAGCAAGCATTATCAGAAACGAATGATAGTTTGCGTTATAAATTGTATAGAGATATGGATAAAATAATTATTGAGAATGCGCCTGTGGTACCACTTTGGTACGATATGGTTATACATTTGGTGCATAAAAATGTGCATGAGTTTGTTCCAAATAGTTTGAATATGCTAGAGCTGAGGAATGCAAAAAAAGATTGATGAAATCCTTTGCTTACCTTCCATTTTCAATTACCATCTTTTTCAACCGATCATTAAAACTTTTTTGTATCATCAAATCTTCCAAAGAAATATGCATCCTGTAATTCCACACATGGTTTGGGTTAGCGGGTACGTTTATTCTTTCATCTGCAGCGTTTTCTAATCTAATATCTCCATTCATAGCTAAAATATCTTGCATTAAAAATATGCTCCACATGGCGGGAGATTGTAAATGTTTTTCAATTATTTTTTTGCAAATCCAAGGCTGGCAATGTTGTGAGGCTGTACCATGCTCTTTTAAAATGTCGTTGTAAAAAGATTGGGTAGTTGCCCTATTTTCTTCCCACCACAAGCGCATAGGGCTCATGTCGTGTGTAGCAGGCGTTACTATAGATTCGTAGGTTGCTTTTCTTGTATCAGAATATGCAGATGCACTATCTTTGGGCATTTGCTGCACTTGCAATGAAAGGATATCAAGTTTTTTTAATACTTCATCTGTAAAATCGGGTACCATACCTAAGTCTTCTGCACACAAAAGCATATCTGTACTATTGGTCATCATTTCCAATTTCATTTCTCCTTCATGTTTCCACAAATCGTTTTGCATGTCAAAGAAATATTTATGATACAATTTATCAAACAAACTTCTTTCATGCTCAGATAAATATTTGTAAGTACTTGTTTGGTGCATATTTATTCTAAAATGATAACCATGGGCATCTTTAAATAAAAGAACATTGGCTATCAAATCGAACAAACCTTGTTGCCATTTTATATTTTCGGGATGCTTTTTAAAATATGTTTCTATTTTACGTTGATCATTAAATGCTTCTGCTAATCTACCATCATTAAAAAATGTTTTTTTTACTTCGGCAGTATCGTTGCCAAATATTTCTTGTAAAATTTCTTCTCTAATAAATGGTTCACAAAATCTGTATTCATCAAAGCGCAAACCTATGTTTGTAAATTGAACTTTATGCATTGCTATGGCTGGAACAAATTTTCCCATTGTACCTTTTACTTGGTTTATAGGAATACTCCATATTCTAAAAATACCGAGTACATGGTCTATTCTTACAGCATCAAAATAAATTTGCAAATGTTGCATTCTTCTTCTAAACCATGCAAAACCATCTTTAGTCATTTCGGCAATATTGTATGTAGGAAAACTCCAGTTTTGTCCGCTAATACTAAATGCATCTGGCGGTGCGCCCGCTTGCATACCCATATCAAATAGGGTAGTGTATTCCCATGTATCTGCACTATGTCTGCCTACGCCTATTGGCAAATCAGCTTTTAGCACAACTGCATTTTTATGAGCATATACTATGGCATTTTCTAACTGTACATGCAGATGAAATTGTACAAAATACCAAAATAAAATAGCATCATAATTTGCGCTATTAATTTTTGAAAATGAATTAATTTTTTCTTTATCGTAAATAGCAAATTCTTTCCATTGCGAAAAGTCTGGTGTTTTATTTTTATCTCGCAATGCACAAAAAGCAGCAAAAGGAATTAACCAATTCCTGTGTGCTTCAAAAAAACTAGTCCAAGCTGTTGTAGTTGTGAAATTATTTTTCTCTTTTTCGAAAATTCTTTTTAGAACAGTAATTTTTAAATCCAATACAGCACTGTGGTCTGAGTAAGGCAATGCATTTAATCTTCCAATTTCTCTTTCTTCTTCTTTAGTAATAGCTATATTGGCTGCAATGGCCATTTCATTTACATTCAAAAATTTTGGATGAAGGCCAAAAGATGTAATAGCAGAATATGGATATGAATCTTTATCAGTATAAGTACTTGTGGTATCATTTATAGGAAGGAGTTGTATTAATTTCAATCCTAGAGAATCAGCATAATCTACCAACAATGGCAAGTCTGTAAACTCACCAGTACCCCAACCTTTATTGGTTCTTAAGCTAAATACAGGCACATTTATTCCAGCGCCTTTCCATGTATAATTTACAAAAGAATGATTTAGGTGAATAATGGTAATGGTATCATTTTTTTCGTGAGCACTTAATAAATGATTTTCGCCTGGTTCGTATTCTACAATAGTATTTTTATCGGTATCGAAAATCCCAATTTTAAAGGCTATTGGAAAATCTTCATCAGATAAATCAAGTTCTATTCTACTTTTATTGTTATTATTCTTTTTAAACAATAAAGGATTTGTTTTATCGAAAGCATGCATATTTTTTGCACTGCCAGTAAGACAAACATATTTATTTTCTTGCAAATAAGGAGTTTCTATTTTAAAAATATGGGTTATGTTTTTAGGGCAATCGTGTGCTACTTTCTCGTGGTTTCTTGTTTTAAAAATATTGTTGAATGGTTTTACATCCCCTAAAGCTATAAAATGTTTTAATGGAAAATTTTCATGTACAATATTATACTCTTTCGGTTTATATTTTTTAAGATTTATATTTTCTTTTGCTAAAATAGTATTGGGTTGCGGGCATCCGCTCTTTGTAAAAACTACTTCATACTCAAATTCTTTCTCAATAACCTTATCATCTATGTTTAATGTACCATGCCAAAGGTTTTTATCATAATAGCTTAAAGGAAATTGTATTTGTTCTCCATTATGTTTGTACAATATATTAATGTGCTCTCCATAATTTGTTGTATAGTTTACATAAAAATTTATAAGCATACATTTACCTTTTTTGCAATTTAGGTTATTTATTAAATGAAGTTCCTGCAATCTTTTTATAGAGATAAACTTATTTTTTTTGTAAAACAAAAATCATGAGTACCAAACAATAAATGATTGTAACTTCAAAGTATTAATTAAAACATAGGAGATGAAAAAATTTAATAAGATATTACCCGTAATTTCTTCGATTCTTTTTATTATTACGGCAATTTCTGCAGTTTTGCCTAATAAAGCCATACCTCCAAAGTTCAAAAATTTAAAAGTGCTCCCAAAAAATATAAGCGAAGCCGCATTAGATAAAATAATGGACAATTTTAATTATGCCCTTGGGGTGTCCTGCGATTATTGCCATGCTAAAAACGATAAAGCAGATGAATTAAAGTTTGCCAGCGATGCAAAACCTGAAAAAAACATGGCAAGAAAGATGATGCTGATGACTTATGATGTAAATATTAAATATTTTGGCGGAACAAAAGATAGAATAGAACCACAAACGATAAAATGTATTACTTGCCATCGTCAAAAGCCTTATCCTGAAATAGATTCAAGCGAAAATAAAAAAGAGCGATAGCCTTTCGACTATCGCTTATCGGGGTAATCATGGGGGTAATGAGAATCCTACACTTAGTTTTAATATTTTTTGTTGGTTAGCTATTTCCAAATTCTTACTATAAATCATATCTCCCAACTTCTTCTACTTCATCATCTTCAAAGCGGACTATTACCAAATGCTTTTTGCCTTCTAAATTTACAACCCAAATATTACGCCCAGCTTCTTTTACGTTTGCTGTATTGGTAATTTTAAATTCATTATACCCGTCTTTTAGTTTTTGCCTTATATCATTAGGTAAATTATTTTCGGAACCATAACTAATGTCGTATTTGAGTTTTCCAGTTTTAGAAAATAGGGCATTGTGTTTCATGTCATTTTGAATGAATTTTACCAAGTAGTCTTTATCTAATTGATACCACTTATAATCTTGGGCATTTGGAAATGCTTTTAAAAAAGCAGCATTAATTTCTTTACTTACCACTGTAGATGCTGTAACAACTACCGATGGTAAATGTGTAACTTGGTCTTGATTTTGAGCTTTTGAATTTGTTGTGCAGCAGTATAAAAAAAGCAGCAAAACGATTAATTGTTTTTTCATTTTATAAAATTTTATTGTGATTAATGTAAATTCTACGGATTGATATTGCTTATTTAAAGTAAACATTGATTCAATCAGTTATTTAATTGACGTTAACCAAAACTTTATTAGAAAAACTATATTTATTTTCTAATTATTTTCTTTATCATTTTTTCTGTACCTGTATTTATTTCTAGTATATAGCTTCCTGCGGCTATTTTTTCTAGGTCTTTTAATACAACTACATTATCGCCTTTTTGTAACGTCACTTTTCTATTTATAATTTCTTTGCCATTAAAAGATATGATGCGGAATTGTACTTCTTTATCTTCTTTTGAGCTAAGTGTAATTTTTATATTGCTCTCAAATGGATTTGGAAACACACTAAAATTATCGTTGGCATTTCCTTTTATTTTAAGCGCAATAATTTTTGAATAATAACTTTTTCCATCTATATCCACCGATTTTAAACGGTAATAAACAATAGAAATGCCACTGTTTATTTTATCAGTAAAAGTATAATAGTTAGTAGAAGCTGTAGTTAAATTACCTACTACGTTTCCTCTGATAGAAAATTTAATACCATCTTCACTTCTTTCTATTTCAAAATGATCATTATTCAATTCATTTTCGGTAGTCCAATAAAGTATGCCATCGTTGTTTTGTAACTTGGCAGTAAACGATGAAAGCGTTACAGGCGTTGGTGCAGAATTGGGGCCAATAATAGCTGTGCCATCGTCTGTAAATAAATCGCCAGCTTGCGAGTTTGATGTTATACGAGCTGTATTGATAACGCTACCTGGTATTAATTGTGCTTGTACTTTAAAACTTAAACTGTATGTAGCACTTACTGGTAACTCGCCACCAGATGTAGGTGTAGCGGCATTTCCAATATAAAACTTTACATAATGTCTGATGCCATTTATGTCTTTAAAACCTAAGTCATCACCTGAGGCATCGCTTGGGAATACAGAACCTACTACACCTGGTGCACTTATAATTTTTAGTGAGTTGGCTAGATAAGTTACATTGGTTGGTAACGAGTCCACTACAAAAGTATTGTAAGCATCACCAGGGCCATTGTTTGTGCCAGATAATGTATAAGTTAATATTTCGTTGCTCTGTAAATAACCATCATTGCTTGCATCTGTTACTAATTTATCCAAAGTAATTAATGGATCTTTCATACGTATAGCAAAAGCAAAAACACTTGGGAAATATTGATCTGCTTCTGTACCAAATTCGATAACTGCAGAAGTAGCATTTGGTAAAATTCCATAACCAGTTCCTACTTGCATTTCATCAATATCAATTCCCATTTGGTTTGTATAATCTGGATTTTTTGTGTTCACGAATGCTCCATTTTTAGAAATGGTTCCGTTCCAAAAATTAGTAACTGGATTTACTGCATTGCTTACTGGTACGGTATTTATTTTTATATAATCACCTGCTGGGTTACCAGCAGTGGCGGCTAGGTTTGCATCGCCTTCCCACACCATTGTACTCATTACTGCATCGCTAAGCGTAAGTGGATTGTTGGGTACATTTAAACCACTAAGTGTTACCAATTGTGTAACTGGTGCACCGGCATTAAATATTTGGGAAAAGCCATCATAAATTCTTACGCTATTATAAGGCATAGCAGTATTTTCATATCCAATCATTATGCACCATCCTGCATAATGCCCACCGCCGCTAATAGCTCCTGCAGTACAAGGTATATCTGCTACAGTGTATGTGCCTGCGCCATTTGATTGTATAAAAGTTTTTATATCAACATAAGATTGGTAGGCAACATCAGAGCCAGAAATAGCATATTGATCTACACTACTTACAGGCGCAAGCACATTTGAATAAACACCCGATGTCCCTTTTCTAATTTTTACTTTTCTTAAAGTATCTGGTGCTCCAGTTATAACACTATTATCAATTCTGCCTCCCCAATATAATCTTGCAAATTTTATGGTATTTGTACCTGCTGGTAAAATTAAATCGGCCGAAGTAGCATTAGGAGAACTCGTATTTATTAGGGGTGTAGCATTTAAACTCATATCAAAAAAACAATCATTACTATTGGTACTGTTTTGATGTATTTCTACAGCAATTATATTATTACCAGATACAAATGCTGTTGATGGTATCGAAAACGTTTCATTGGTAGTAAAATTATTGGTTGATGCATTTGTACTATACAAAATTGTACCACTAGGCATATTTGACCGTTGCACCTCCACACCATTTACATAAACTACAGCACCATCATCATAACTATAGGTAAAATTAAAGGTAGAATACAAAGTAGGGTTTACAATATTTACTGTTTTCAAAAAATAATTTGTTTTAAAACCCGATGGTATCGTAACTGTTTCTGAGTATCCATATCCAAAAGTTCCAGTAGCACTCACCCAATTTACAGCTGGAGGTGAAGCAAGTGTACGCCATGCCGTTCCTTGGTCTGTATTCGGATTATTGTATTTCCATGATGAAGCAGATGTGAAAACTGTTAGCGGTGGTGTTACAACTATCGGATCAATATTTGCTGGCTGCATGTTTGCATTGTCATTACCGTATTGACTAAAACCAATACCACCTTGCCCATTAGCAGGATTACCAGTTTCGTTCATTTTGGTAAGTTCTACAGTTGTACCATTGAAAATGTGCATACTCGTATTTCCGAATATAGCGGTACCTCCTTTTAAATTTTGAGAAAAGACTTGAGTGTAAGGTCTAAATTGTGCTGTAACCATTGTGGCTAATGCCATGGCTATAGCTAGTAGTTTGGTAGATTTTGGTAATAAAGTAAGCATAATTTTTTTGTTTAGGTTTAAAAAAATAGCTCACAGGTATTTACGAAAATGTAGTTTTCTAATTGAGGTACGGGTATGATTAAGAATCGATTTAACAGGTGTTAGTCTTTGTAGGGGGAATTAGCGATGAACACCCAAGCAGTTTGGTAATGTAAATATATGAATAAATTAATTAATACAAAACAAATAAATAATTTATTTAGAAAATAAAAATATTAGTTAACGAAAAAAAATTATAAAGCGTTAAGAGATACGTTTTAGTATTAGCAAATGTAGAAAGAAATAAAATTATTTTTTAAAATTCTTAAAAAGTTCATTAAACTTTTCAACTTTTGGGCGTACAACAATTTGGCAATATGGAGCATTACCATTTTGGTTAAAATAATTTTGATGATAATTTTCTGCTTTGTAAAATGTTGTAGCTGGTTCAATTAATGTAACAATGGGTTTTTTATAATTGCTACTTGTGTTTAAAGCAATCTTAAATTTTTCAGCTATCGAATGTTGGTGTTCGTTGTGGTAAAAAATAATGCTTCGATATTGTGTGCCTACATCATTACCTTGTCTATTAAGCGTTGTAGGGTCGTGTGTTTCCCAAAATATTTTTAATAGTTGTTCAAAAGAAATAATGCTGTTATCATAAGTTATTTGCAGGCATTCGGCATGGTTAGTTGTACCTGTGCAAATATCTTTGTAAGTTGGGTTTTCCATATCGCCACCACTATAGCCACTTTCTACTTTTATTACGCCCTTTACAAGTTGAAAAACTGCTTCGGTACACCAAAAGCAACCATTACCAAGCGTTGCTATTTCTATATTATTTTCAGACATTTATTAGATATTAAAATGTGTGTTATTCGTTGTCTTTTAATTTCCCTGGATCTATATTTCCGTTAGCGTCTTTTATGGTTTTTGGAGCTTCATATTTTTTTGTGGGCTGCCCAGCAAATAAATTTCTAATGTGTATCCATTTTCCATTGCTCCATCTAAATCCTTCATGCTCTCCGTCGGATATGAGTGTCCATTTTTTTTGTGGAGTATTTGATTCAGAAATTAATTCATCAAAAACAATAGCATCCATTTCTTCATCGTAAGTAAGTCGAGGAGAAGATGCTTTTTTATATTCCATTATAAAACGAGCCGTATTTTTCGGATAGTTGCTTTCTTTTTCCATAATAAAAAGCTTGTTGCCAAATACTGGTTTACCATCTATAAATTCTAGGATATCCATTATTTTTTTATCGCTCTTCAAACTATTTTCATCAAACCCAAGTAAAGTGTAAAATTTACGACCATCATATTTTTTTAAAATAATCTTATAATATACAGCACCAATCCAACCAGTATTATCAGCAATAGTATCGTAAGGGTTTTTAGTAATGTCCGATTTATCTATCAATACAAAAGGTTTAAAAGAACCATCTGGTGTTTTCATTTGTATAGCACCATGTTGCCTAATCGTATTTTCGTTAATTACCAATTGCCATGTAAATATTCTAAACGAACTATCTGGCGCATATAATTTAGAAATATTGATGATGGAATCGAAAGGAAACTGAAAACTATTTTTTGTTTTGAGGGCACGAACGAATATGCGTGTAAAGGCACTATCGGCCAAAAACCTATCCGATGAATTTCTGCCTTGTATAATTTTTAACCCTACATTTCTTAATGAGTCATCTTTTTTGCGAAGAAATTTATAATCGGCAGCAGAAATGCGTTGAGCATTTAATTGTAAGCCAATAATAATTGTAAAAAGTAAAATAAGAGTACGTTTCATTTCATAAATATATAAAATCATAAATGAATGAAACGGTAAATTTAAGATTTGATAAATCTTTAACTAAAACTTATAAATGACTATCCGCAATTAGGTGCAAACTAATTTAATTAGTATATATTTGCTAAATAAATTAGACTTTATGAAAATAGATAATTTTTTCAGTACTTAT
>JAYTLA010000068.1:0-21427 GCA_043729825.1 Ferruginibacter sp. | reverse complement strand
AATCTTCGATTTACTTATAAAACGGATGGTAAAAAATGAACCAAAGCGTTTGTGATGAATGATTTAATATTGTTATCTAAACGCCTATACCTATTAATTTATTAAACTATTAAATGTCATTTATGGTAAGTGTATTATTGATAGTATCGATACAGAAATTCTTTCCTTCTAAAAAGTCAAGCCCCAGTAAGCCATCATAATTAGAAAAAATACCATGTGCAATAAAATCATACACTTGTATTTTCATATTTTCTTTTGTGATACCAATAGAATTAATTTTATTTATTTCATAAATTTCTGATTCAACAATTCCATTTGCAGTTTCAATATCCACAATTTCAATTGTGTCCTTTAATTCATAGCCTGATAAGTATAAGGCATTACTATCAATAGTTGTATTAGAACAACCTGTATCTAAAATCATTCTAAACTTACTCTTTTCATCAAGTGTTACACTAACAATGATTAGTCCACCTTCAGACATTCTTTCAAAGTAGTGTTTCATTTTTTATGACTATTAAATATTCCTGTTAATGTTCTAGCAGGTTTAAATACCCCTGTATAAATTATAGTAATTGTATCAAAATCGCTCGTTTTACTTTTTCCTAAATAACAAACTTCTTTTTTGTCTTTGCTATGTATAATTGGTATGCCTGAAATTACATTTAACTCAGGTTCGTCCATTATCGGATTTCCAATCAGTACCCATTCATCAGGATAAAGACTTTTTATTTCTTTGATATTTTTTATTAGTTTCCCCATTATTTATTACTTTATTAAGGTTACAAATAGTTTATTCTTTACTTCCACCTTCTTCCTTCCTTGGTTGCTGAGGCCCACGGTTTTGTTGCGGTGGCCTTGGGCCTTGTGGGCGGTTGCGGTTATTGTTGTTTCTATTTTGTGTTGGCCTGCCCTCTTGTTTTGGTCCTTGCTGCTGCTGGCCTTTGTTTTGTGGAGGTCGCTGCTGTTGTTGTGCAGGTCGTTGCTCATTATTTGGGTTTCCGCCTTTTGCGCTGCCTTGTTGTGGTCTGCGCTGTTGTTGGTTTTGCTGCTGCGGCCTTTGTTGGTTTTGTTGTTGGCTACGCTCTTTATCTCTACGCTTACGGGTAGTTTTCTCCAAACTCTTCAAACTTATTTGCCCTACAATATCTGCATATTCTGGTTCTATTTCTTTTGGCTTGCTAGTAGCTACTTCTGCTACTTCTAGCTCTTCTGGTTTTATGCCATCACGGTTTTGTGCTTTTATCTTTTTTACGGTTTCTAATGACAATGGATAATGATTTCCACCGCCTGCCATGCTGTACCACATCAGGTTTTTAAAAATATCTTTCTTTACCAAAAATGCCCTGCCTTTTGCAGTTTCCAAAGTATCTGCATCTGTTGGGAAAAATTGCAATGCATCCATATACGTATCCAACTCATAATTTAAACAACATTTTAAACGCCCACACTGGCCGCTCAATTTTGTTTGGTTGATGCTTAAATTTTGATAACGAGCCGCATTCGTATTTACACTTTTAAAATCGGTAAGCCATGTAGCACAACACAACTCACGACCACAAGAGCCTATGCCACCTACTTTTCCTGCTTCTTGACGTGCTCCTATCTGGCGCATTTCTACTTTTACTTTAAACTCGCCTGCGTATAATTTTATGAGTTCACGAAAATCTACTCTGTCGTCTGCAATGTAAAAGAAGGTTGCTTTTCTGCCATCGGCTTGTACTTCTACTTCTGCCATTTTAAGTTCAAGATTTAATTGGCGAGCCATGGCACGACTGCGAATGAGCACTTGTGCTTCACGTGCTTTGCTTTCTTGCATTTTGGCAAGGTCGCTTTCAGTAGCTCGGCGCAATATCTTTTTTATATCTGGACTTTTCTCTTCGATATTATTTTTCTTTAATTGCAAACGTACCAACTCACCAGTAAGATTTACCATACCCACATCAAAACCGTTTACGCCTTCGAGCGCTACCATTTCGCCTTTTTCAAAATAGTGTAAGGTGGTATTTTTAAAGTAATCTTTTCTGCTGCCATTGTTGAAACTTATTTCTACAATGCGGCAATTACTTTCGGGGTCCGAAAAGGGTAGGTTTGCTAACCAATCGTGTACATTCATTCTGTTACAAGCACCTGTACTGCAACTGCCCTTGCTTTGGCAACCGCCTGGTGTTCCTGTTCCGCAACTTCCACAAGCCATTTTATATATTTTGAATCTCACTATTTTTTGAGTGAGATGATTGTTAAAAAATAAATTTCTTTTTTCTTTTTTTGCAAAAAAACTATTTCTAATTTATCGCTTTGGTATTCACATTTATGCGTTATAAAAATAATTAAAAAACCGTTTCAAAAATAACTTGTTTTATTTCTTCGAAGTATGAAGGTTTTACAGAGGAAATTTTTGATATCACTTCATTAATTGTGTATGATTGAATTAATTGACATTTTACAAAAGACTTTTTTAGCAATGGTTTTGAAAGCATTGTATTTGATAACTCAAAAGTAAATTCATCGTTATATTCTTTTGTAGAAATCATTACAACATAAAAAATATCTTCTGCATCTAAAACATTTTGATTTGATATTACTAAAGCTGGATGATTTTGAAATTTACCGTTTGGTAATTCAAAGTTCAACTCTACAATATCTCTTTGATTTACTTTCATTACAAATACTTTGCAAATGCCTTGTTTTTGTTTTTTACAATTGCAGCCTTTATTGTTTCATGCTCTTGCAATGCTGAAATCAACTCCTTTCTTTTATTTATCGATGATACTTTTTTTACAAAACTCATCGAAGAAAGCATAGATGATAATTCTTTTGCTTTTAATGGCGATTCAATTTCTATAAGTAATGTTTGCATTTTTTTAATTTTATTGATTTAACAGGTAAAAATTTTCCTCTAAAAAGCATATTCCTATTTGGTGTAGCGGTTTGAATTTGCCATACTACGTGGAAAAAGCTGAATAAAATTACAACTGTACAAGAGTGCGACGCCAATGAAGCTGATTAGAGCTATGTCTTAGTTGGGACAACAAAAAATATACAATCGATAGAAATTCGAGTTTACCTATTGTATCAAAATTAGCGATTTGTTGCTAATAATATGATATAATCGTATGGTAAGGGCATGAAAAAGCATTTTTGCGTTGGCATTTCGCTCAATATAGTAGGCGGCTTTATCCAATTCTTCGGCTATGGCTTGCTGCTGCTCTAAGCTGCACAATTTATTGAAACGGATGGTAAAGTCTACATTGGCAGCCTCTGTATCCTGCGCTGGTATGATGCTTAGGCGAATGCTCTGCTGCAAAATATGGGTGAAATATTTTAAAAATTGCTTCTGTTTTTCACGCCCAAGCTTGGCGGCTTCTTCAATCCATTTTACCTGAGCGGCGGGTCCACTTTTTATGATGCTATTGAGCCAATCTCGCAGCAAAACCTCATAATCGTCCTCGGCATGTTGCAATTGTTGCAGTGCTTCGTGGTAATTGCCCTCGGATGCAGCGGCAATTTGTGCAGCTTTGTGGCTAGGTGTTGCTTCATTATTTGACAATGCACTGGCAATATCTGCAGGCGATAAAATAGGAATTTTTATGAGCTGCGTACGAGATAAAATGGTTGGTAAAATCAACGCATCGTTTTCTGCTACGAGTATAAATAAAGTATCTGGTGGTGGCTCTTCAATGAGTTTTAATAATTTATTGCCGTTTTTGCCAAGCATTTCGGGCATCCAAATAATGAGAATTTTATAAGCACTTTCAAAACTTTTCAGGCTCATTTTGCGGATGATGTCGTTGCACTCATCAGATGTAATATTGCCTTGTTTATTTTCTGCATTGATGCTTTGCAACCAATCAAAGGCATTGCCATAAGGTGTTTTGTTGATGAAGTCTCGCCACTCCACAATGTAATCGGTGCTTATGGGTTTATCGCCGCTTTTGCGTGGAATAACGGGGTAGCAATAATGTATATCTGGGTGAATGAGTTTGGTGGCTTTTGTACATGCGGAGCATACGCCACAGGCATCGAGAAAGTTATTAGTTGATTGGTTATTAGTTGTGCCTTCTGGTGCAAGGCTCTCTCCAAATAATGATACTTCTACTGGAGGTGCCGCAGCTTTTTTTCGGCTAGCTTGCAAGGGATTATTTTCGCAAGTATTGTATTGTGCAAATGCTAGTGCCAATGGCAAACCGCCACTGCCTTCTTTGCCCAAAAACAACAAAGCATGGCTAAGCCTATTTTGCTGTATCATTTGGGTGAGCTGCGTTTTTAGGTCTTGTTGGCCTATTACTTGGGAGAATTGCATTTTTTTAAATGTGAAATTGAGAAAATGTGCAAGCCCCGAAAAGTCGGGACAAGTAATGCAAATTAAGAAATAATTTGATGTGCTAATTCAGAAATGAAAAATCCACCACAACAAATGCTATGGTGGATTTAAATTTCTTAAAGATATTTTTTACAACTTCCCCACAATCTCCTCATCCATTGGTTTTGTACCACTATCAAATTTTGCAATCACTTCTCCTTTTTCGTTAAGCAAAAATTTATTAAAATTCCATTTTATGCTTGCATCTAATACACCGTTTTTTGCTTTTTGTGTAAGCCACTGATAAATTGGCGCCATATCATCTCCCTTCACCGAAATTTTTTCTGCCATAGGAAAACTTACCCCATAGTTTTTGGTACAAAATTCTTGTATTTCTGTACTGGTGCCTGGCTCTTGGCTCATAAAATTATTTGCGGGGAAACCAACGATTACTAATTTCTCTTTGTATTTTTCATACAAAGCTTGTAAATCTTTGTACTGCCCTGTATAACCACATTTAGATGCTGTGTTTACAATCAATATTTTTTTGCCTTTAAAATCTGCAAAATTTATATTACTACCATCAAGCGCTTTTACAGAAAAGCTATGAATGGATGTTACACTATCTTTTGTGGTTGTCATATTTTCTGTGGTTGTCTTTGCTTGATTGTAATTTGGCCCTGCACAACTAAAGAATAATGCTGCGGCTGCAATAATTTTTATCATGATGTTATTTTTTGTAAAGATACGTTTTAATGAGGGTTATGGTTTTTCGTAAGCGCCAATATCTGGCAAGCCTACATTTCTATTCTTATCATCCAAATCTTTCAGCAAAGATGTAGCCACGCCTTTGTTTATGCCTGCTGCAGTAGCATTTTTTGTAATCCTAAAATCATAAATGCGTCTGCTGTTATCCACGCTATCAAAAGATGGGTCAATATTTTTTATAGATACATTAATGGTGGTATTTGTTGGGTCAGCAACTGCACGGTATAAACAATGATCAATATTTACATTAAAAGTAGCACCTGTTTTTTTTGTTGTAATTTCATTTTCTACAAAACCTGCGTCGCCATAAAAAATACAATTTCTTAGCAATGCATTTAATGGAGATGTTTGATTAGCATCGTTTGCATCTGTTAAATAAATAGATGGTCTTTTATGCAGTATGTAGCTATTAGAATAAGCTGCAATGGTACAATGGGTAAAAGAATATGTGCCGCCATAATTCGATTCTACATTTCTGCCACAGTTGCTGATAAGGCAATTTTCGGCAACTACATTTGTGTTTGTGCAAAGCAATCCAGCATCTAAACTATTATCGATAATGCATTGTCGTAAAATTAATTTTGGATTAGTATTTACCGAAGGTTGCAATACAACTACAGCCTGATACGCATTTTTTACATTGGTAAATTGTAACACATTATCCTTGCTTGTATTTCTAAAATAAATACCAGGCCACGATGCAGGAAAGCTGTTGAAAGGGTCATCTAATCTGTCGCCAGCAAAAACAATGGGTTGTAATTTTGTACCATTACATATAAGTGTGCCGTCTATAATTATTGGTGCATCTGCATGGCAATATATTTTTGTACCTGTATTAATGGTAAGTGAGCCAGTGCTTGCAACTTGTAAGCCGCCAAGTATTACATAAGGCAATGTGTTCGTAAAACTTACATTACCTATTATTAATCCATTGCGAATAAAAGTTGCATTTTGCCCAAAAGCTTCTAGGTTTACTTTTGCATTTCTACCATTAAAATCAATTAAGACACTATCACTAATAATGAAAGGAAGATTTGCTGTGGTTTGGTTTACAGTTACCGTTACAAATACATAAATGCTATCGTTGGCTGCTACTTCTACATTATTTAATTCTGCAGCTGCTATACCATTTACATTCATTTTAAAAGCCGATGTGGCTCCACCGCCGAGTTTGATTTTACTCAACAAAAGTTTTTGATCATTGTTGTTAAAAATTTTAAAAGACTTTGTAAGAGAGCCCGTGGTAGTAAAAACAGTATCAAATTTTAAACTATCTATAGATGTGCTAAGGCGTGCATCTGCACTGGTGATAAAGCTGTCTTTTTTGCAAGATGTGAAAATGCAAATGCTTAAAAATATAATTGCTATGAACGATTGTAATTTTTTCATTAAAACAAATCTACAATGAATTATTTAGTTGCGGTGGTTAAAGTTACAATACTAATTTTTGTGCCTTCTATTGCGGCTATTTTTTGTGCACAAGCTTCCAAAGTAGCGCCTGTGGTTATTACATCATCTACCAT
This sequence comes from Ferruginibacter sp., assembly GCA_043729825.1. Taxonomy (GTDB): domain Bacteria; phylum Bacteroidota; class Bacteroidia; order Chitinophagales; family Chitinophagaceae; genus Ferruginibacter. The sequence goes on along the minus strand of JAYTLA010000068.1, from coordinate 14,833 downwards.
CATAATGTGTTTGTTGCGCAAAGGTTCTGGGTTTTCTACTTTAAAACTTTCTGCTACATTATCCCATCGTTCTGTTCTGTGCTTTTTGGTTTGTGTTTCTGTAAATCGAATGCGGGTTACATTATTAGCAAGCACAGGTACATTCATTACCTCACTCATACCATCGCATATTATTTTTGCTTGGTTAAAACCTCTTTTAAATTCTTTATCTGCAAATAGGGGCAATGGAATTAAGTAATCTATATTATTAAACCGCCCACTTAGCATCATTTTTTCTGCCATCATTTTGCTGAGGTAAATACCAATGTCTTTATTGCCCTTGTATTTAAAATCATGTACGAGTGTTTGCATCAATTCTCCTTTAGAAAAATAAAATCCTGCGTGTGCATTTTCTATGGGCAACCTTCCATAAAATATTCTTTCTATGGGGTTGTTTGAGTATTTTTCAAATTCGGTATGTGGTAGTTCGTGTATGCATTGTAGGCAAAGTAGATCATTTGCTTTTAATAAATCGCTCCCGCAGCCCGTGCATATGTGTGGGTAAAATAAGTGTGTGGCAGATTGGAAGAGGGTTTTGAGGGATGGCATGGTTAAAATTTGGCTAAGAGGTCGAAAGAGAAAAAGCGTTTGGTTTTATAAATGTGTATATATGCAATTAATTCGCTATGTGAAAATAAAAAAATGGCACTATCTCTTGCTAATCAAATTTTTTTAGGGTCCTCTTTCTTCTCTTTTTCTCCTTTGACCTCTTAGCTAAACCATTTAAAACAAATACTGATAAACCTCCTCCACCTTCCCCAACGTAACCACTTCTATCCCAAATTTCAATTTTCCCAGGCTCTTGGCATTGTATTTAGAAATAATAATTTTTTCAAAGCCCAATTTCTCCGCTTCGGCTATGCGTTGTTCAATTCTATTTACGGCTCTTATTTCTCCGCTTAGCCCAACTTCCCCTGCAAAACAAACTTTTTGTGGGAGTGGTACATCTTCATAACTGCTCAATAAAGCACAAACTATCGCCAAATCCAAACTCGGATCCTCTACTTTTATACCACCAGCTATATTTATAAACACATCTTTTACCCCAAAATGAAAGCCACCACGCTTTTCCAACACTGCCAAAAGCAGTTGCAAACGCCTAAGATCAAACCCACTAACTGTTCTTTGAGGTGTTCCGTAAACACTTTGAGTAACCAAAGCCTGGGTTTCTATCAATAATGGGCGCATGCCTTCAATTGTGGCAGCTATAGCAATTCCACTCAGTTCGTCTTCTTTTTGGGTAATTAAGATTTCCGATGGGTTCAAAACAGGTCGCATTCCCTCACCCGTCATCTCATAAATACCCAATTCTGATGTGCTACCAAATCTATTTTTTAGCGTTCGTAAAATGCGATATGCATAATGACGATCACCCTCAAATTGCAAAACAGTATCTACCATATGTTCCAAAATTTTTGGTCCAGCTATTGTTCCATCTTTTGTAATGTGCCCAATTAAAAAAACAGGTGTGTTGGTTTCTTTTGCATAGCGTTGAAGTTCAGCGGCGCATTCCCTTATTTGCGAAATACTGCCCGGCGATGATTCTACAAATGGAGATTGCAATGTCTGAATCGAATCTACAATCACCAACTCGGGTTGCAATTTTTTTATCTCTTTAAAAATAGTTTGTGTGTTTGTTTCTGTAAGCAAATAAAAATTATCGCTCTCTGCACCAACTCTATCGGCACGCATTTTTATTTGTTGTTCACTTTCTTCTCCGCTTATGTATAATGTACGTACATGCGATAATTGTAGTCCTATTTGTAAAAACAATGTTGACTTTCCAATACCTGGTTCACCAGCTACCAACACAATACTTCCTGCTACAATTCCACCACCGAGTACACGATTTAATTCTACATCTCCACTTATAATTCTTTTTTCCTCGCCACTCACTACATCGTTTATCGAAATTGTTTTTAAGCCACTAGTGCCGCTAAACTCCCGCCAATCCTCCTTTACAGTCTTATCGCTTCCTTTCACTATTACTTCTTCCACAAAAGTATTCCACTCATTGCAGCTCGGGCACTTGCCTACCCACTTCGCACTTTCTTGCCCACAATTCTGACAAAAAAAAGTTGATTTTGTTTTACTCATAAAATAAAATTACGGAGAACTGTTTTTAAAATACGTTTTTGTTTGTGTGTTATTTTTTAGTGTCCAAACAAAGTAGCATCTATGAGCAACATTCCCTACACCGTGTAGGGATGTCACTCACTTCAACTGAATACCTTTATTCATCTTTTATTATGCAATAGATTGTGTAGTAGATTATGCAATAAATAAATGAAACGATATTTTTTACTAAATAAAATTTGTTCCCGAATAATATTTTAGTATAATCAACGTTGCACTTTTTTATCCAAATAATAAAATTTAAAAACAAAACCTGTCATTTTGTTCTAAAAATAAAAATGAAAACGATTTTGTAAAATAAAACCGAAAATAATTTTAACAGAAAAAACAATTCCACAAAAATGAAAAAAGAAGAAAATTTATTTTTACAAAAGAAAAAAACCAGCAGAAAAAAGTAAAAAATAAAATGTTATGTTTGTAATCTTATTGTCACAAGCAAAACAAATTTCATTAACGACTAAAAAGCAAAATGGCCATCATTTCTGACAGCCATTTGTACTTACTAACCCATTAAATTCTACCACTAAAGTACAAAACCAAGGCAAAACAAAAAATTTATTTTTTTCACTTAGCCAAAATAGTTCGAAATCTGCACGATGATGTTTATCACCAATTGCTTTATTAATCAATTATTTAACACTGTAATTAGAGCGCAAAATGTACATAAATTATTTTTTTGTGAAGATAAATTTTAGAATAAATTTGGTTTATATTATAAACTACTTTATTTTGTGTAAAATTAGCAAAGATGAAAAGATTATTTATTATTTTGCTTTCTTTTGTCAGTTTGGTGGTAAAAGCACAAGTAACCATTTCTGGTAAATTGACCGATACAAAGAATAAGCCCATCCGAGGCGCAAGCATTACAATTGTGGACTCTTACGATGGTACTACAACCGATTCGCTGGGCAATTTTAGCTTTCAGAGTGCAGAAATTGGTGAGAGATATCTATCTGCCACTATGGCAGGGTATGCTGAATATAAAAATAAAATAAACATTGCCACTACGAGTATCGTGCAAAACATATCATTAAAAGAACTCATAACAGAATTAAATGCGGTTACCATTACTGCAGGTGCATTTGAAGCCAGCGATAAGAAAAAAGGCACAGTGCTTAGTTCGTTAGATATTGTAACCACGGCCGGCAGCAATGGAGATATAACTGGAGCACTCAAAAGTTTGCCAGGTACACAACAAGTAGGCGAAGCAGAAGGACTTTTTGTACGTGGCGGCTCTGCTATAGAAAGCAAAATCTTTATAGACGGTAGTTTGGTAAACAATTTTTTTTATAGCAGTTTGCCTGGCATTGCCACTCGTGGTCGGTTTAATCCATTTTTGTTTAAAGGTACCGTGTTTTCTACAGGGGGCTATTCGGCTTTATATGGTCAAGCATTATCCGCAGCACTTATTTTAGAAAGCGCAGACTTGCCAGATAGAACCGAAGCAGATCTTAGCATTTCTGCAATTGGATTTGGTGGAGGTATCCAAAAATTAGCCAAAAACAAAAAAGCAGCTTTGGGCATATCGTATGCATACACAAACCTAGCCCCTGCGTTTGCTATAATAAAACAAAATATAGATTTTTTTAAAATACCTGTTTATCACCAAGGCGATGCAAACTTTCGTTTAAAAACCAAAGGTGGAGGGTTTGTAAAATATTATGGTTACTTAAGTTGGAATAGCACTGGTATTCGTAATGCAGATTTTGATTCGCTAAGTTTGAAAGATGCATTTACCATTAAAAATGTAAATAGCTTTCAAAACATAAGTTGGAGAGAAAATATTGGTAAAGGCTGGAAAATAAGTACTGCACTAAGTTATAGTACCAATAAAGATGATATTGAAAACGAATTGCAAGATGGCAATAATGTAAAACAACAATTTTATTTTCCTGTTGGTTATGCAGCAAAAAACTTTTCGCTTGTAAACAATGCACAATATGCACAAGCAAGATTTGTTTTAGATAAAAGGCTAAAGGGAATAAATGTGGTAAGATTTGGTTCTGATTATTTTTACAGCAAAGAAAAAACTACTTATACATTGTTTAATGGTAGCAAGTTTGATGAAATAGCATCCGATAATTTAAATGCTGTTTTTGCTGAAACAGATTTATACTTAACAAAAGACCTTGCATTAAAAGCTGGCAGCAGATTGGAGCATTCAGCGTTAATGAACAGATGGAACATTGCACCTCGTGCATCTGTAGCTTATAAGTTTAAAGACAAAAGTCAAATGAGTTTTGCATATGGTATTTTTTACCAAAACCCCGAGCGAAAATACTTACCCGCTTTAGTTACAAATTTAAAATATTCTCAAGCAACGCATTATATTTTGCAATATCAGCGGAGTAAAAATGATAGGATTTTTAGAACAGAATTATTTTATAAACAATACAACGATTTGTTTAAAACCTTGCCCAGCAACAATGGTAGAGAAGTAGCTGCAAATAACAATGGCAAAGGCTATGCAAAAGGATTGGAAATATTTTGGAGAGACAAAAAAAGTATAAAAGATTTAGATTATTGGATTTCTTATTCCTACCTCGATACAAAAAGAGATTATTTAAACTTTCCAGGAAGTATTACACCTTATTTTGCTGCCAACCATTCTGCTTCCTTAGTTACAAAAAAGTTTGTTACGAAATGGAAAACAGGTTTTAATATAAGTTACAATTTTGCTAGCGGTAGGCCATACTACAATTTTAAATACGATAATGCCCAAAGTAAATACTTTATAAAAGAAAATGGAAAAACCATTAATTACAATAGCCTAAGTTTTAGTTTAAACTATTTGCCCAACCTTGGCAAACAAAATGCAAAAGTATTTTCGGTATTTGTATTATCACTCACCAATGTACTTGGGCAAAAACAAATTTTTGGTTATAATTTTTCTCAACTAAACGATAACAAAGCAGCCATACTACCAGCATCAAAAAGGTTTTTATTTATTGGTTGTTTCTTAAGTTTTGGAATTGATAGAACACAAGAGGCAATCAATAATAATTTATAGACAATAGATTTTTAGACATTAGATACAAGATTTATAGATATTAGATACAAGAAAAAAATAAAGCAACAATCATAAAAGTTGTCAGGTTGAGCTTGTCGAAACCGGGTTATTTAGTTTTAAACCCTCGTTTAATTTAGCACCGACTTCGACAGGCTCAGTCTGACATTGTAATAATTTAAACAAATAAAAAATACAATCATGAAAAAGCTAATCATCCTTTCCACCGTCATCATCGTTTCTATTTCTTCATTTGCACAAAGTGAAAAATTTGTAGGCACCATGAAGAAAAACATTACACAAATAGACTCTGCATTTACAAAACCAGATTTATTTATAAGCCTTGCCAATAATTTTGAAAGAATCGGCACTTCAGAAAAAAAAGAGTGGCTTCCATTTTATTATGCAGCATTGTGTAGGATAAATTATTCTTACACACAAACAGAAAAAAGTGGAAACGACGCTATAGCAGAATATGTTACAAAATTGATAAATAAAGCAGATTCATTAATGCCAAACAATTCTGAAATTAGTTGTTTAAAAAGTATGATGGCTAGTATGCAAATGATGGTAAACCCACAAGCACGTTGGATGCAATATGGCCCTATAAGCCAAAAAGCAATGGATATAGCCATACAGCAAGACCCTACAAACCCACGCCCACACATGCTTAAAGGGCAAGGGCTAAAATACACACCTGAAGCTTTTGGTGGAGGTTGCAAAACAGCATTGGAGCATTTAAAAACTGCTGTGGAAAAATATACAACGTTTAAACCAGCATCGGAAATAGCACCAAATTGGGGTAAAGCATATACAGAAACGATGACTAAAGAATGTGAAGCAACTAAATAAAATACATCATGCAAGAAGAAAATTTTAACGAAAAAGACAGTCTTAAACTTATTAACGAAATGATAAGTAAGGCTAAGAAAGGTTACATAACTAAAGGAACTGCATCCATAATATGGGGGATTCTTATAGTTTTTTGTAGTTTGATAAGTTGGGCTGAATTTCATTTTAAATTCAAATTAAATTTTGATATTTGGCTCTTATTATTGTTTGCGCTTTTCCTGCAAATATATTTTTCTATTAAAGAGAGGAAAAGTAAAAACTTTACTTCTTATGAAGAAATTGCTACTGGATACACATGGATAGCTTTTGGCGTGTCGATATTTATTACTTCTTTTTATTTTTCTCATCATTCGCAAGGAGGGCAAGGGTCATCAATAATCATGATGTTATATGCCATTCCAACTTTTATTACTGGCGGCATGTGCAAATTTAAACCAATGATTATTGGAGGTATTTTTTGTTGGGTGGCAAGTTTTATTTCTATTTATACAACTATAGAGGTTGATCTTTTACTTATGGCTGCATGCGGCCTTTTTGCCTGGCTTTTACCGGGTGTTATTTTATGGAGCCGTTATAAGAAAAACCAAGCACGCTAATGTTTAAAGAACTAGATCCCATATTGCATTCTCAATTGCGACTAGCGGTTGTAAGTCTGCTCATAAGCGTAAAAGAAGCGGAATTTGCTTTTCTCAAAGTAAAAACAAATGCTACCGCAGGTAATTTAAGTGTGCAAATAACTAAGCTGAAAGAAGCAGGTTATGTTGACGTAACTAAACAGTTTAAAGATAATTACCCACTCACTATTTGTAAAATAACACAAAAGGGTGTACAAGCGTTTGAAGATTATGTAAATGCTTTGCAAACTTATATGCACAAGTAATGCGTGAAAAGCTAAAATAAAAACTGCCGCTTTAATTGAAGCGGCAGTTTAGTAAATCTCTTTAAAATCTATTTTAATTAAAGTGCTTTATCATCCATTTTAAAATTTAAAAACTTTGCAGTTTCAGTTTTTCCATCTGCAACCATAGTTACAGTAAACGTTCCTTCATCAAGTTTTGCAACATCAGCAAGTACAATACTATTGTCGCCTAATACAACATCAGAAGTTTGTGTACTTAAAATTGCACCTGCTTCGTTCGTAATTGTAATAGTAGCTTTAGTAACTTTTTTTGAATTAAATTTTACAGCAATAGAAGATTTGCCAGTAGTTCCTATTTTGATTCCGTCTTGAGAATTAGCCGTAGCTGAAGCAAGTAAAAATATGCTTAAGAAGATAGTTAATAAAGATTTCATCGTTGTTAGTTTTTGGTTTTTAAAGCCTCTTTTGGTTTAAGAGTTTCTAAAGTGAGAAGGTTATTTTGACTCAGCGTCTGTAGTAACTCTTCGACTTCATGTAGTAAAAATAAGAAACATTTTGGATAAATAGTATTTTTACGGTCTTTTTTTTGAAAATATTTTTCAATAACCATTGTTTTTCAGTGTATTTATACTGAAAAACAAGATTTTTGCCCCGTGAAATTTGTTTGAAAATGGATTAGTTTTAAGAAAAACAGATTTTTAGTAGCTTCTTTAGAAAAATTATAATCTAAAAATCATCTTATTCTATAGTTTTATGAGACATCAAACAGTATTATTGAGGATACTAAATTTCAAATTGAATAATGTGAATAGAAAAAATTAGTAAAAACAAAAATGCCACCCGTTTTAAAGAGTGGCATTTTTAAAATATGTTGGTGAAAAATTAAAGCGCTTGTTCGTCCATTTTAAAATTTACAAATTTTGTAGAAACCGTATTGTTATCAGTAGTTAAAGTAATAGTATAAGTTCCTTCAGCTAAAGTTGTAACATCTAATAAAGAAATGTTGTTGTTACCTTTAATAAGTGTAACGTTTTGTGTATTTACTACTACACCTGCTTGGTTTGTAATAGTAATAGTTGCTGTAGTTGCTTTTGCAGAAGTAAATTTTGCTTCAATAGATGATTTACCAGTAGTACCTACTTTAATACCTTCAAAATTGTTAGCAGATGCAGTAGTGAAGATTAATGCGCTAAGAATAATTGTAAATAAAGTTTTCATCGTTTGTTAGTTTTTTGTTTTTAAAGCGGCTATTTGTAGTAGATTTTCTATTAAACGTCGTAAAGGAATCTTTTATTGTATAAAGACGTAGTAATTTTTCTACTTTTTTTAAAAAAACTTCTAATCTCCCCAAATTAGAGCGTAATTTTACCATATGAAATCAATGCTAGAGGTAAGGGATTTGTCAAAAATTTTTGGGGCTTTTGAGGCGGTAAAAAACTTATCATTCACTGTAAATGAAGGAGATATATACGGATTCTTAGGGCAAAATGGGGCGGGTAAATCTACTACTATCCGCATGCTTCTTAAGCTAATTAAGCCAACTTCAGGCGAAATTTATTTTTCTGGAAAAAAAATTGAAATTGGGGATAATACGATTCTAAGAGAGACTGGGGCCATCATTGAACGCCCAGATTTGTACAAATACCTATCCGCATACGATAATTTGCAGCTTTTTGCCAAAATGAGCGGTGTAACAGTTACTCGTACATTAATAATGAACCAATTAGAAATGGTAGGCCTTGCAGATAGGTATAATAGTAAGGCAAAAACCTTTAGCCAAGGCATGAAACAACGCCTCGGCATAGCCATTGCACTCGTACACCAGCCAAAACTCATCATATTAGATGAACCAACTAACGGATTGGATCCTCAAGGCATAGCTGATATGCGCAATCTTATTTTAAGATTGAGCAAGGAAATGGGCAAGACGGTCATAGTATCCTCGCATTTATTGAGCGAAATAGAATTAATAGCCAATAGAATGATCATCATAAATAAAGGAAAAAAAATTGTAGAAGGCAATGTAGCAGAACTATTAGACCCAGCAAATACGTTAGTAGAAATAAATACTACTAATAATGAAGAGGCACTGGCAAAATTGCAAAACACACAATGGGCTTCTAGTATTGCAAACACAAAAAAGGGATTAAGATTACAAATGAATAGAAAAGATGTACCACAACTTGTTTCCACATTAGCTTCTATGCAAGTAAACATACTTTCTGTAGAACCTCGTCATTCATTAGAAGATTATTTTTTATCACTTACCAACAACGATACGCATGTGGAGCCTTTTACAAATTGAGTTATACAAAATAGCTAAAAAACCCAGAACATACATTGCCTTTGCTTCCATAGCCGTTATTGTTTTTATTTTTCATGGCGCATTTAAAGCAGATGGAGCAAGTTATTTGGATATGATGTTGCAAAACACTGGCGACACCTTTAGTATAGACAGAAATAAAGTTATCAATGGCAATTTTATGTGCTATATTATTCTCAATACTTTATTGGTACAAGTACCCATTTTAGTAGCACTCGTAGCTGGTGATTCTATTAGCGGAGAAGCAAACATGGGCACGCTTCGTTTATTACTTACAAAACCCATTAGCCGAAATAGAATTATTGGCGTAAAATTTATTGCCTCTATTATTTACACAATAGGGTTATTATTATTTATGGCGGTACTAGCATTATTTTTAAGCCGATTTATTTTTGGTGTAGAAGATCAACTTGTTTTTAGAGTACATGGCGATGCGTCAGAAATATTGCAAATAACAAAAGATGATATTACATGGCGTTATGTATGTGCATTTGGTTATGCCACTATTGCGCTTACAGTAATTGCAGCATTAGCATTATTACTTTCTGTGTTTGCCGAAAATTCTATTGGGCCCATCATTGCCACAGTTTGTATTGTAATTATTTGCACCATTATTTCAAACATGAATGTGCCCATTATCGATAAAACAATAAAGCCATTTTTATTTACATCTTACCTTGTAGGCTGGAAAGGTTTTTTTTACATAGCTACCGATGAGTTTAATGTACCCATAAAAGGCAGTATGGAAAATTGGCCTGCCGTAAGAAATAGTTTATTTATTTTGTTTGCACATATTGGTATTTTCTTTGGCGCAGCCGCTTTCTTTTTTAGGCGAAAAGATATTTTGAGTTAATAAAACATACTGTTTCGTAACCGTTGGTTACAAACCTGTAGAAGCCCTTATGGAGCTGCGGTGCTTGCCCCTATGCTTGCGTAGGGGGCGACGCTCCGTTCAAAAACAAATCGCTATTGAACTTTTATATGCAACTTAAAAAACAACATTAAAAAAAGATTAAAATAAAACATGAAAAAAATATTAACCAGCATTATCTTGCTTATTAGCATAAAAACTTTTGCGCAGCAAGATATAAATATTGTGCTCAACAAAGCAAAAGCTAAAATTGAAACCGTAACAGATTACGAAGCCACAGGCATAATGAAAACCAATGTAGCTTTTTTAAAAATACCCATTGCAAAAGTAAAAGTGTATTTTAAAAATCCCAACAAATTAAAAGTAAAAAGTGAAAGTGGCATTTCGTTTATACCAAAAGGTGCAGTAAGTTTAAATTTGAATAACTTAACAGGTACAAATAAGTTTACCGTAATAGATGCAGGTACCGAAACAATAAATGGGGTATTGCTACGAGTAGCCACACTTATACCACAAGATAGAAATAGCGATGTAAAAATAAGTACCGTTTACATCGATGAAAAAAACAGCCTCATAAAAAAAGCCGAAACCACCACAAAAGACAATGGTACCTACGAACTAGAAATGACCTACAGCACTTACGTTGCTTACGGCTTGCCCGATAAAATTATTTTTTCGTTTAATGCAAAAGATTATAAACTACCAAAAGGTGTAACGTTCGATTTTGATGATGGTGTAGCACCACCGCCACTACCAAAAAATGATCCATTAAAAGGTAAAAAAGGAAGAGCGGAAATAACGTTTAAAAATTATGTAATTAATAAGGGGGTAGATGATGCTATTTTTACTGCGAAGTAAATTATTCCTCCAATGGTATAGCTTCATCCTTTGCATGTTTAAATACCAATGCGCTTCTTCTTTTTAATGGGTTTGTATGCTGTGTTGTAATTTCTTTGCGCATGTTTACAATGTCTACGGCTTTGTAAATGGCTTCTCTAAAACTAGCTTCGTCTGCAATGCCTTTGCCCGCTATATCAAACGCTGTACCATGGTCTGGCGAGGTACGCACGCCATCTATGCCAGCTGTATAATTTACGCCTTCACCAAATGCTAATGATTTAAAAGGTATCAACCCTTGATCGTGGTATAAAGCCAATACCGCATCAAATTTTTCGTGAGAGCCTCTTGCAAAAAATGCATCTGCACTATATGGACCAAAACAAAATATGCCTTTTTGTTTGGCATCGGCCACTGCGGGTTTTATGATTTCTTTTTCTTCTTTGCCTACTAAGCCTTCATCGCCTGCATGTGGGTTAAGCCCAAGCACTGCAATTTTTGGTTTGTTTATACCAAAATCTTTTTTAAGCGAATCGTTTATAATTTTTAGTTTACTAAATATAGCATCTTTGGTAATAAATTGTGCTACATCTTTTATAGCTACATGCTCTGTAAGCAAGGCCACACGCATGTTATCTGCTACAAGCATCATAGCAACATCTTTTGCACCAAACAGTTCTTTTAAGTAAGGTGTATGCCCAGTATGTTTAAATGTAGCGCTTTGAATATTGCTTTTGTGCAATGGCGCAGTTACCAACGCATCAATACGTTTTTCTTTTAGTGCATTGCCTGCTGTAGTTAAACTTATGTAAGCATATTTGCCGCCAGTTTCATTCATTTGTCCAGGAGTAACCGCCACTTCTTCTTCCCAACAATTATATACATTTACTTGCTTGGTATTTATTTTGCTAGCATCTTTTGCAATGTTAAACGTGAGGTTATTATCATGCAATGTTTTCCTATAAAAATTAAGCACTTTATTATTGGCAAAAATTACAGGCGTACAAATATCTAATATTCTTGTATCGCTCAATGTTTTTACAATAATCTCTGGGCCAATTCCATTTATATCGCCACAACTAATTCCAATAACAGGTTTTTGTTCATTTATAATACTCATAATCCTAATTAAGTTGTAAAAATACAATTAATTAGAATAGAACTAAACATACAGTTTTTAAACGCAGTTTTTAGGCAAGTTCAAAATATACATTTATCGTTTATTAAGCTACTTTTGCAGCATGTTAAAGTTGAAAAAGTCGTTAGGGCAGCATTTTTTAAAAGATGAAAATATTATTAAGCAAATAGTAGCCGCACTTAATGAAAAAGAATTTAAAAATTTATTGGAAGTTGGTCCAGGTGGTGGGGCACTTACCAAAGAACTGATAAAAATACCCGATATTAATTTTAAAGCCGTAGAGTTAGACGACGAAAAAGTGCCATTGCTAAAACAAAAATATCCTGTGCTAAAGGATAAAATTATTCACGAAAATTTTTTAGATATAGAAAAACCTTTTGATGAAACATTTACGGTAATTGGCAATTTCCCATACAATATTTCTACACAAATTTTATTTAAAATATTAGATTGGAAAGATGAAGTGCCAGTGGTGATAGGGATGTTTCAAAAAGAAGTGGCACAAAGAGCAGCTGCAAAACCCGGCGGAAAAATATATGGCGTGTTAAGTGCATTGATACAACCTTTTTACGATATTGAATATTTATTTGATGTGCCGCCTACCAGTTTTACACCGCCACCAAAAGTAATGAGTGGTATGATAAGGCTTACTAGAAAAAAAGAAGCGCTTGTTGTAAAATCGGAAAGGGCATATATTGTGTTGGTAAAAACAGCTTTTAACCAACGTAGAAAAACATTGCGAAATGCTGTGAAGGCTTTGTTTACGCCAGAAGAATTAAAAGATGAATTGTTTAATAAACGTGCGGAGGTGTTGAGTATTGAGGATTTTGCAGCATTGACGTTTAGGATGAGTTAAATAAGAAGTTCAAAGTTGAAGGTTCAAAGTTGAAGGTTTTTTTAAAGCAATCTTCATTACATTTTCCAAAGTATAAAAATTGCGAACGCTATAAGAATAATTAGCAAAGCAAAAATAAAATAACATGACTGAAACTAAAGAAACAAAAGTAAGACTAGTAACCGCAGCAGCATTATTCGATGGGCACGATGCAGCCATAAACATTATGCGCAGAATTTTGCAAAGCAAAGGTGCAGAAATAATACACCTCGGGCATAATAGAAGCGTTGCAGAAATTGTAGAATGTGCCATTGAAGAGGATGTACAAGGCATTGCCATAACAAGCTACCAAGGTGGGCATGTAGAGTTTTTTAAATACATGAAAGATTTGTTGGTAGAAAATGGCTGCGGGCATATAAAAATATTTGGCGGTGGCGGTGGTACTATTTTACCAGCAGAAATTGAGGAGTTGCACAACTATGGTATCACAAGAATTTATAGTCCAGATGATGGGCGCAGAATGGGTTTGGGTGGTATGATACAAGATGTGATTGATAAAAGTAAAGAAGTCGTAATGCCAAATGCATCATCAACCAAAAATGGAAATGGAAAATTTGCATTAGGCGAGTTTAAAGATATTATTTCCATTGCAAGAAAAATATCTGCTGCGGAAAATGGTGAAGAAACGAATACAGTAAAAAAGGATTCTAAAAGCCCAGTTGTAGGTATCACAGGTACCGGCGGCGCTGGAAAATCTTCTGTAACAGATGAAATTGTTCGTCGGTTTTTAAATAACTATACAGATAAAACGATAGCAGTAATTTCTGTTGACCCAAGCAAAAAGAAAACTGGTGGCGCATTGTTGGGCGATAGAATTAGAATGAATTCCATATCATCGCCTCGTGCGTATATGCGCAGCCTTGCTACACGTGAAAGCGATAAAGCACTAAGCCAATATGTAACCGAAGCATTGGATATATGCAAAGCCGCAGGATTTGATTTGGTAATTTTAGAAAGTGCTGGCGTGGGACAAAGCGATGCATCCATCTTAGAACATTGTGATGTGAGTATGTATGTGATGACGCCTGAGTATGGTGCACCATCGCAATTGGAAAAAATAAACATGCTTGATTATGCAGATGTAATTTGCTTAAATAAATTTGATAAGGCAGGCGCACTCGATGCCTTGCATGATGTGCGTAAACAATACAAACGCAATTACGAATTATGGGATGCTAAAGATGAAGACTTACCTGTGGTAGGAACAATAGCTGCACAGTTCAACGATGCAGGAGTAAATATATTGTTTGACAAACTGATAAAGGTAATTGCTACAAAAACAGGAAGCGATTTTGGTACACATGCCGCATTTGAAAAAAGTGGTGGTATGGATGGTTCTATTATTCCACCAAAACGTGTACGTTATTTAGCAGAAATATCTGAAACCATTGCGGAGTATGATTTGTGGGTGAAATTGCAAAGTAAAATCGCATCTCAATTATATCAATTAAAAGGAGCGTTACCTATTTTAAAAGATAGTAATGCTGATGCTATACATAATGCCATAAAAACGTTAGAAGATAAATTACATAAAGATTGCAGTACACTTTTACATAATTGGGATGCCACTAAAGAACGCTACCAACAAGAGTTTTACGAATTTAAAGTAAGAGATAAAGTCATCAAACAACCACTCACTTTTAAAAGTTTATCTGGCACAACAATCGCAAAAGTTATTTTACCAAAGTATAAAGATTGGGGAGATATCTTGGAATGGCAGCTACAAGAAAATGTACCAGGTGAGTTTCCATTTACCGCAGGTGTGTTTCCTTTAAAACGTGATGGCGAAGACCCAACAAGAATGTTTGCTGGTGAAGGTGGCCCGGAACGAACAAACAGGCGTTTTCACTATGTAAGCGTAGGGCAGCCTGCAAAG
>JAYTLA010000067.1:0-1418 GCA_043729825.1 Ferruginibacter sp. | reverse complement strand
CCTGATACCCAAATTACCTGCCGCTAGCGCGGTATTAAGATTATTTACAAGCGTACCGCCACAAGTATTGGTTTGTACCAATGGCGTGGCTACCTTCATACCAGGCGCAGGCGTGGTGGGAAAAGTGTCAGTAAAAGTGGCTGAACCAGCCGTAACGGCAGCCCCCAGCGTCATCGCCACCGCATTGGGGTTAGTGATGCTAATGGTTAAAGTTGATGGCGTATTGGCCACAATATTGGTAGGACTAAAGGTTTTTAACACCACAGGCGTTTTAAGAATAATGGTGCTGTCTGCAGCATTATCATTGGTGGTGTTAAGCTCGCCACCACCAGAAACTGTGGCTTGGTTCACCAGCGGTGTGCTGGCATTGGCGGCAACGTTTACTGTGAGAACGATCGTAGCAGTAGTACCCTTGTTGATTGCTCCTTTATTAGTACAAGTAACTGTTTGACCCACTGCGGTACAGCTGTTAAATGTTCCAGGCACAATGCTAGATACAAAAGTTAAACCCGCTGGCAGTGTGTCAACCACGGTAACGCCAGTGTTGGGTGTGTTTGCTCCGCCGATATTGCTCACAGCTAAGGTATAAGTCGCACCAATTTGCCCTTGAAAGAAATTACCAGTATGCGTTTTGCTAATGGTTAAATCTGGCTTGGTGGCAATAATAGTGGAATCGGTCGCGGTGTTATTCGCTAAATTGGCTTCACCGCCGCCTGCAATTTTTACGCCATTTACTAACGGTGTAGTGGCAAGGCTGGCCACATTTACTGTTAATGTAATTGGTGGGTAACTTGCGCCCGCAGCTAATGCATCAGATCGTGTACAAGTGGTGATTACATTGGCGGGGCCAGTGATGGTGCAAGCCCAGCCCGTGCCAGTAGCGGCGCTGGCCACCATGCCTGTTGGCAAGGTATCCGTTACCGTAATTAGGCCAGCAGTATTAAAATTGCCCACGTTGCTAGCGGTGATAGTGTATAGCGCACCTTGTTGACCTTGGCCAAAGCTACCCGCATGGCTTTTGGTAATGGTCATATCAGGCATTTGCAGCAAGGTGGTTCTGGCGGAGCTTGCGCCTGTAGTATTTTGCGTGGATACAATTTTAGCCGTGTTGGTTACTGTGAGGTTAGTACTGCCGACGGTTTGCAAATCAAAAGTAATCGCACCGCCTTGCCCTACGTTTAGCTTTGGAATAGTGCTAAAAGTAATAGTGCCACCCGCCGCTGGGCAAGTAGTGCTAGGTGTGACTACAGGCCCAGCAGTTACTACATTAGTTATATTGGCGCACACGGTTGAAATTTGTGCAGGCACGGTGTCTGTTAGCACCACATTGGTTTGCGGTAAGCCGCCAATATTTAAATAGCCGATGCGATAAGTGAGTTTTGCGTTTGCTGGTATGGTGGTTGGGTTAAGCGATGCGA
>JAYTLA010000066.1:0-1271 GCA_043729825.1 Ferruginibacter sp. | reverse complement strand
TTATTAACCAGTAGCGCCAATACTAATTTGATTGCTGGTGTTAATGTTACCAAGTGGGATATTTTAAAATTGGACATTACAGCCACGGGCGCGGCAACCACAGCCACTGGTTCACTTTTTATGCAAGGCTCGCAAGTTGGTTTAAATATAAACGATGAAGACATTGATGCTTTTGCACTGGTTCTAGTCAACCAAGCACCCGTTATTACCTTGCCCAGCCCAGCGCTAAACTATCTAGAGAATGGCGCACCACTACCTATAGATGCCAACGCTACTGTCACCGATGCAGATTCAGCCAACTTTTCATCTGGTACGCTCACCGTTGATTTTACTGCTAATGGCACTGTGAGTGACCGTCTTGCGATAATTAATCAAGGCACTGCAACTGGACAGATTGGTGTCAATGCTAGCAACGTTAGTTATGGTGGTATTAATATAGGATCATTTACAGGCGGAACTAACGGCTCTACTCCGTTAGTATTTACTTTTAACGCGAACGCGACGCCCGCTGCCGTTCAGGCGCTTGTGCGCGCAATTGCCTTTGAAAACACTTCTGATACACCCTCTACTCAGCCCCGCACAGTACGCTTTGTCGTCACTGATGACGGTGGTGCCGCCAGTATAGCCGCAACAAAAACAATTAACGTGACCGCAGTCAACGATATACCTGTTACCACGCATGTAACACTAGCGCCCATTGCCGAAGACAGCGGCGCAAGATTAATCACGCAAGCGCAATTATTAGCCAATGCTGGCGACATTGACGGCCCAAGTTTGACTGCTGCAAACTTAGCCATCAGCACAGGCGGCGGCACTTTAGTCAATAACAGTAACGGCACATGGAGCTACACGCCCATCCTCAGCGACGACACCGCAGTGAGCTTTACTTACACCGTCACAGACGGCAGCTTGAACGCGGCTGGCAGCGCAAGTCTTGATATTACACCCGTCAACGATGCTCCTACCATCACCAGCAATGGCGCTGGCGCTAGCGCGGCCATTAACGTGAGCGAGAATCAAACTGCGGTCACTGCGGTCACTAGTTCTGACGTTGATGGTGGTACGCCCGTGTATAGCATCAGCGGTGGCGCGGATGCGGTTTTGTTTAGTATTGATAGCGTCACAGGCGTGTTGCGCTTTAACACCGCACCTAATTTTGAGATTCCAACCGATGCGGGTGGCAATAATATTTATGATGTGATTGTGCAAGTCAACGATGGTGGCTTAAGCAATAATAGTGATAGCCAAGCCTTGGCGATTACGGTGAGTAA
>JAYTLA010000065.1:0-14025 GCA_043729825.1 Ferruginibacter sp. | reverse complement strand
GCAGATTATAAAATCGATATTAATATTCCAGATTCGTTAGAGCATTTTGATGTTATTGAAAAAACTGGTGGCAATATTAATAATACCAATGGCAAATATGCTTGGAAACAAAAAATTATTTTTACCAGTTTCGATTCTGGTTCATTTGCATTTCCATCATTTCCTTTTCGAATAAACCATTTAAATACGGTATCGCAAAATTTAAGTACTGATTCTATTCTTATAAATGTAGGCTACATGCCCATAGATAAAGAAGGTAACCCAAGAGATATAAAAACAATACTAGAAGTAGAATATTTTAATTGGCTATGGGTTATTATTGGTGCAACGATACTGGCGTTTTTAGTATTCTTATTTTTTCTAATTAGGTATTTGAGAAAAAATAAAAAACAATTACCTACACTACACAATCAGAATGCATTTAAAGAAGCCATGCAAGCACTAGAGCAGCTTCGCAAGGCAAATGAGAGTGGTGGTGGCATGCCAGTAAAAGAATATCATACAAAATTGGCTGACGTGTTAAAAATATATTACAGCAAAGCATCCAGACAAAATGTATTAAACAAAACAACAGAAGAAATTCTTATAAAATTAAAATCACATCAGCTAAATGCTGAGACTGCATTGCAAACATCAGAAGCTTTGCAAACAGGCGATGCTACAAAATTTGCCAAGTATCACCCATCGTTTACGGAAAATGAATTGGCATTAAATTATTTAAAAAATACTATTGAAGAAATAGAAAAATTACGTCACACAAAAAATTAAAATTTGCTTTTCGATTATTTTACAAATATTACATTCTCTCAACCTTATCTTTTTGGTTTGTTGTTGATAATACCATTCTTAATTTTTTGGTATGTAAAAACAAACAGTAGCAGGAGCGCATCTATTCAAGTTTCTACCATTGCCGCAAAAGGGTTGGCCTCCTCAAAAGTTACCATGCGGCATCTTCCATTTATTTGTAGAATTTTGGCATTGGGCTTTTTAATAACAGCATTGGCAAATCCACAAACAAGAAATGATGAACAACATAGAGAAGGCGAAGGAATAGACATTATGCTTTGCATAGATGTAAGTGGAAGCATGACAGCGCAAGATCTTACTCCCAACAGACTAGAAGCCGCAAAAATTGTAGCCATCGATTTTGTAAATAAAAGAATTTCTGATAGAATTGGTGTGGTCATTTTTGCAGGAGAAAGTTTTACACAATGTCCACTCACAGCAGATCATGGTGTTTTAATTTCGGCCATAGAAAATATACACAGCGGTTTGCTTACAGATGGCACTGCCATTGGCGATGGGCTTGGCACTAGTGTGGACAGATTGCGCAGCAGCAAAACAAAATCTAAAATTATTGTACTCCTCACCGATGGTGAAAACAATGGTGGATTAATAGATCCACGTACGGCAAAAGAAATTGCCAAATCATTTGGCACAAGGGTGTACACTATTGGTGTAGGTACCGATGGCAATACCATGCAACCAGTGCAAACCCCCTTTGGTATAGAAATGAGAAACATGAAAGTTTCTATAGATGAAAAATTACTCAAACAAATAGCCACCGAAAGTGGCGGAAAATATTTTCGTGCAAAAGACAATGAAGGACTAGCCAGCATTTATGCCACCATTGATGAATTAGAAAAATCGAAAGTAGAAATAACAAGTACCACAAAGTTTACAGATAAGTTTCTACCATTTGCTATTGGCGCTGCATTTTTTTTATTGATGGAGATATTGTTGCGGTATTTGGTTTATAGGAAGTTTCCATAAAGAAATAATGAAATTTACTTCAAACTTTACAAACAAGTCAGGCTTTTATTTTTTTACAAAAAATGATTTAGCTATAACTTGTCCCGACCCTTCGGGAAAGTCGCCAAGACACTAAGGAAAAATGCTACGCATTTTTTCTGCTTCGTGGCCTAGAGCCTTAATGGCAAACCAACATTTTGCGAAGCAAAATAAACCTTACCGCCTTTTATAAATAATATTACCGAGAAGTAGGTACGAAGGTAAAACAAAAAACGCCTTACCGTCTCCTCGGCAAAAATATATTGCGAAGCAACAAAAGCAAAGCTTTTTCCTTCGTGCCTTAACGCCTTGGTGGCAAATAGTATTTTCGAAGCGAAGCGGCGGAAAATTAATTATTATAAGTAATCAAGAAACAGTATTTATTTCCTTTTATTTATCTTGCACACATGCAGGCAACAGTTTATAGAAGCACAGGTAGTTGGTATATTTTAAAAAATGCCGAGGGCGAATTTATAAATGCACGTATAAAAGGCAAATTAAAAATAAAAGGCATTACCTCTACAAACCCAATAGCAGTAGGCGATGTGGTAGAAGTAGATGCCGATGCAGAAGCTGACAGTTTGGTTATTTCTAAAATTTATGATAGAAGAAATTATATCAACCGAGTATCGCCACACAATAAAAACAAGCATCATATTGTAGCCTCTAATTTAGACCAGACATTACTTTTTGCTACATTAAAAGACCCTAAAACATCTTTCGGTTTTATAGATCGTTTTCTCGTAACGTCAGAAGCATACAAAGTACCTGCCATTATTGTTTTTAATAAAGCAGATTTATACACCGAAAAAGAAACCACAAAATTTGCATTAGCTAAAAAAAACTACGAAGCCATTGGGTATAAAATTATGCTCATGAGCATAGAAAAAAACGAAGGCACAGAAGCGGTAAAAGATTTATTGGCAAATAAAATAACCTTACTAAGCGGTCACTCGGGTGTAGGCAAATCTACTTTTATAAATTACATTTTTCCTGACCTTGCCCTCAAAACCCTTGCTGTAAGCGATTGGAGCGGCAAAGGCATGCACAGCACCACTTTTGCAGAAATGTTTGACCTGCCTTTTGGCGGCAGCATAATAGATACACCAGGCATAAGAGAAATGGGTATTGTAGATGTACCAAAGCATGAGCTTGCACAATACTTTCCCGAAATGCGAGCCGTAATGAACAATTGTAAATTTAATAATTGTGTACACTTAAATGAACCTGGCTGCGCAGTAAAAGCAGCGGTGAATGATGGGGTGATTTCTGAAGAAAGGTATTTGAGTTATTTGGCTATTAAGGATAGTATTGAGGATGTGAGTTATTAGTTTTTTGTTATTGGTTAATTAGTTATTAGTTGATTAGTTGGCTTAGGAAAATATTATACACCATAAATAATTGGAGTGTTAAAGTCCACCTGTGGGGGGGGGGTTAGGGGACTTTTAGAATTTCTTCCCACCCTTATATTTCTTCTTAGTAGAGGCATCCCTTATTTCTTCTTGGCTTTTTCCTGTAGCATCGCCTGGGCAACCAAGCTTTTCTTTCTTTTGAAATATAGCACAGCTACTCAATAAAACGATAACAGCTAGTGGCAAGAATAATTTTTTCATATTGCAAATGTAATAATTTGTTAGAAACTAGAGTGAAAACGAAAAATACTCAATAAAATTGTACAATGGAATGCTAAAATTAGAGTGCTATTGCCAGCATATTTGAGCATTGAAAATTGAACATTGTTTATTGAGCATTTCATTAATGCAAAGTTTTTTAACGCTCAATAAACAATTCTCAATGCTCAATATTCAAGTTTTGTAACCCTTGGATTATTTATCCTCTGTTTTGAACCACCCACTATACATCAAATAATTATTCGCAATTCTATGTATCTCTCCGCTAATTAATTCTTGGCTTATCTCTTTTACTTTTTTTGCAGGTACGCCCGCATAAATACAACCAGATTCTACAATCGTATTTTCCAAAACCACCGCACCAGCCGCTATGATTGAGTTGCTTCCCACATGCACATTATCCATCACAATAGCGCCCATACCCACGAGCACATTATCTGCAAGCGTACAACCATGTACAATGGCGTTGTGCCCAATGCTTACGTTATTGCCAATAAACACTTTCGTTTTTTCGTATGTACAATGTATCACCGCACCATCTTGCACATTCACTTTATTGCCCATGCGAATACTATTTACATCGCCACGTATCACTGCATTAAACCACACACTGCAATCATTGCCCATCTCTACCTCGCCCACTATGGTTGCGTTTGGCGCTATAAAGCAATCATTACCCATTTTTGGAGAAACACCTTTTACAGGAAGTATTAAAGCCATAACTTTATTTTTTAATGATGTAAAAATAACGATAAAAGTCTTGTTTCTAAAATCTATCATCTTGTGTCTATTGAGGAGCATGAGCAGAAAATCTTTGTTGAACATTTGTATCCCTGCTATCCGTTCCTATCTTTTGTTCGTACCTCACAAAAGGATATCCACTTCTATCAGGGCTAGTTTCAGCAGCGAATCTTTTTTCAGCTTTTATTATGCAATAGATTATGTAGTAGGTTATGCAATAGATTATGCAATAGATTATTTAATAGATAAAATTGTCGAAACAAATTATTGAATAGTATAAAATTTTGAATAGCTCCGCCCTTCAGGGCGGAGAAGGAAGATATAATGGGTATGGGCTTTAGCCCAAAATGTATTTCGGCTTTAGCCATTCTTATATGATTATAAATAACATTCTTTAATTAAAACTAATTTCTACTAAGCAAAAATTATCTTGATGTGGCTAAAGCCGAAAAGCAAAATGGGCTAAAGCCCAAATACAGTTTTCGATTTTTATCCTCGTGCTAAAGCACGAGGCAATTCATAAAGCACGAGGCAATTCATAAAATATAAAAATTCAACAAGAGTAGAAAAAAAATGTTTCAACCCATTTAAACAGCTCCGCCCTGAATAGCTCCGCCCTTCAGGGCGGAGAAGAAAGATATAATGGCTATGGGCTTTAGCCCAAAATGAATTTCGGCTTTAGCCATTCCTATCTTTTTAAAAAATATTCTTTAACAAAAACAATTTCTACTATGCAAAAAATATTTTGATGTGACTAAAGCCGAAAAGCAAAATGGGCTAAAGCCCAAATACAGTTTTCAATTTTTATCCTCGTGCTAAAGCACGAGGCAATTCATAAAGCACAAAACAATTTAACAATAAAACCATTCAACAATGAGCCCTTATCATTCCCAAAAATCTAACATCTCAAATCTAACATCTTAAATCTTATCTCTACCTTTGCCCCATGACCAATCGCCAACTTTTTCTCAATCATGTAGGACAAACATCTGACGCACCTTTATGCTTAAACATTGTACAAGCAGAAGGTAGCAAAATGTGGGATGCCGATGGTAAAGAATACATCGATTTAATAGCAGGCATCAGTGTTTGTAATGTAGGCCATCGGCATCCAAAAGTGGTGCAAGCCATAAAAGACCAAGCCGATAAATACTTACACATAATGGTGTATGGCGAGCTAGTAGAAAACCCCCAAGTAGAATATGCAAAAGCATTAACGGACAATTTACCAGCAAGTTTAAATTCCGTTTTCTTCACCGCCAGCGGCAGCGAAGCCACAGAAGGCGCTATGAAACTAGCCAAGCGATATACCAATCGCTCACAAATTATTTCTTTTAAAAATAGTTACCATGGCAGCACGCAAGGTGCGCTAAGTGTAATGGGAAGCGAGTATTGGCAACAAGCATTTCGCCCATTATTGCCAGATGTATTACAACTGCGTTACAATAATTTTGAAGATTTACAAAACATAACCGAACGCACGGCCTGTGTTATTGCAGAAACCATACAAGCCGAAGCGGGTATTTTAAAACCACAAAACAATTGGTTGCTCGCCTTACGTGAGCGCTGCACAAACACTGGTACATTACTCGTGTTAGATGAGATACAGTGCGGCTTTGGGCGCAATGGAACGCTTTGGGCATTTGAACAATTTGATGTAGTACCCGATATTTTATTGCTTGGCAAAGCACTCGGCGGAGGTATGCCACTCGGCGCATTTGTAGCCGATAAAAAAATAATGGATGCATTTACACACAATCCTGTGCTTGGGCATATCAATACTTTTGGTGGGCATCCAGTAAGTTGTGCAGCAGGTTTAGCTGGTTTACAAGTTTTACTAGAAGAAAAATTAATTGATGATGTTTTTGAAAAAGAAAAACTATTTCGTTCATTGCTCACACATTCATCCATAAAAAATATTAGTAGCGCTGGGCTTATGATGGCCGTGGAGTTTGATAGTTTTGAAACCAATAAAAAAATAATAGATACACTTATAGAGCAAGGCATATTTACCGATTGGTTTTTATTTTCTGCTCATGCCTTTAGAGTTTGCCCACCATTAAATATTAGTGAGGAAGAAATACAAAAAGCTTGTGCTATAATTATTGATGTATTGAATAAGTTGCACTAAACCTTATTTTTTACCGCTTGTAACAAAATAGTTTTCTTAAAAATTTAGTGCCTATATATTGCAGTTTTAAAAATCATACTCAACATTAGCTTCTATGATTCAAGTACAAAACATTTCTAAACAATACAGTTTAAGCAAGCAGCAGCAAAAAGAATTACAAACCAACGCAGCATCTATAAATGCGGTAAACAATGTAAGTTTTACTTGTACCCCTGGCAGTGTATTTTCTTTGCTTGGCGCCAATGGTGCTGGCAAAACCACTACCCTGCGCATGATTGCTACCATTCTTAAACCTACACAAGGCAATATTATGGTAGGTGGCGAAAGTGTGATTGAGAATGCAGAAAAAGTAAGAAGCAAAATTGGTTTTTTGACTGGTTCTACCAATTTATACGATAGACTTACCCCCGGCGAAATAGTACAATACTTTGCAGATTTGCATGGCATGGATAAAACTTTATCTGAACAAAGAAAAGATATGCTTTTTACACAATTGGGTATTCATGAGTTTTCTAAAAAACGCATTAGCCAATTATCTACAGGCATGAAACAAAAAGTATCTATTGCTCGCAGCATGATACACGACCCAAGCGTTGTAATTTTTGATGAACCAACATCTGGACTCGATGTTATCACAGCCAATAGCATTATCGAACTAATAAAACAATGCAAGCAAGAAGGCAAAACGATTATTTTTTCTTCGCATATTATGAGTGAGGTAGATTTGCTTTGCGATGAGTTGGCTATTATTTCTAAAGGCAATTTAATTTATAGTGATACAATGAAAAATTTTAGAACACAATTTTCGCACCAGTCATTAACAGAAGCATTTATTGATATTGTAAAAGGGGCAAGTTTAGGAGTTTAGGGTTTAGCAGTTTAGTTTGTTTAATATAAATTGCAAACTTTTCAAAAGCTTCCCACTAAACTTCTAACCCTTCTAAACTTTCTAAACTCATTCACCATGAACACCATACTCACCGTTTTAAAAAAAGAATTAAAAGATACGCTAAGAGATAAGCGCACATTAATTTCTGCCATAGTTATTCCAGCATTAATAATTCCGTTATTGTTAGTAGGTGTAACTAAACTACAAAAAACATTGATGGCCAAAGAAGAAAACAAACAACTAAAAATTGCGCTCATTGGTTATCCTGAAGTTATAAAAAAACAATTGGAAGACTCTACTGTAAAATTATTTACCAACTTTACGGTAACTACAGGAAAAGAAGCCATAGCAAAAGATAGCCTCGATGGCATGATAGAATTTTCGTCTGACTTTTTAGCCAATGTAAATGATATGAAGTCTGGTAAAATGAATTTGTATTATAAGTCCACCAATTTTTTATTATCAAGTAGAATATCTGAAAAGCTAGAAGTAATAAAATCGCAAATACTAAATGAGCGTTTAAAAAAATTAAATATTTCTTCCGAAACCCTTGCACCATTTGATATTACAAAAGTGGATATTGCCACTGCAAAAGAACAATTGGGTAAAACTGTTGGCGGTTTTTTACCATACATTTTTATCATTTTTTGTTTTACTGCATGTATGTATCCTGCCATAGATTTGATAACTGGCGAAAAAGAAAAAGGCACTATGGAAACATTGTTATCATCGCCTGCATCACGTTTTCAAATACTCATTGGTAAAATGCTTACCATTGCTATTGTTGGGGTAACGGCTGCAGGAATGACCATTGCAGGAATGGTGATAGGATTAAAATTTTTGCCAGATATACCAGCAGATTTTTTAACAACAATAAACAATATGGTAAGTCCTAAATTTATTGTTATGCTTTTTGCCATGCTCATTCCGCTTAGTATATTTTTTGCAGGCTTGCTTTCTGCCATTGTAATCAGAGCCAAAAGTTTTAAAGAAGCTCAAACGATGGTAACCCCATTGACTTTTGTAATTATTATTCCTGCAATGCTTGCTATGATACCTGGCGTAGTGCTCAATTGGCAAACGGCTTTTATTCCTATTTTAAATATTGCTTTGGCAACCAAAGAAATTATAGCAGGTACTATTAATATGGCACAATATGCGGCAATTGTTTTGTCGCTTATTGCATTGGCATTGGCAGCTGCATTGTTTAGCTATAAACAATTTAGTAAGGAGAGTATGATGTTGAAATAATCAAGATCTCAATAAAGTGGTTCCCTTGCGGCATGGAAAAAACTAGTAACCACAATAGTATCTTCTTTGATAAAATATATTATTTTGTAAGGATATTTTTCAAGATGTATTCTTCTTTCTTTATCAGATATGTTGTAGTAATATTGTGGATTAATAGAAATGCTGGCAAAACACGCTTCCTCTTTTTGTATTAAATCAAAACCTAAGCCAAGCTCTTGAGATTCGTACCATTTAAATGCTTCTTGCATTTCAATTACAGCTAAATCTTCAAGTATAAGATGATACATTAATTTCCCCCTTTGGTAATTATTGATTTGGCTTCACTCCAAGAATAGCTTTTAGAAGTACCGCTTAAATGATTTTCTCTTCTGCGTTTAAATTCATTTAATTCAGCTTCGGTAAATTCATTTTCTAGCTCGTTGTTGTACTCCTTTGCCAATGCATACATAAGATGAAGTAGTTTCTCATCGCCAGATTCGACTACATGATGCAATTGTTCTTTTATGAGTATGGCTTCCATTTTTTATTTAAAATTACTAATTTTTTATTAAATCAATAAAAACGCTAAAAAATATTTTGCCATATCCAATTTTCCACTTTACTTTGTATTTCAAAGTGCTTTTTATGAATGAACAGCAACAATCTTTAGAAGACTTACAGCACATCAAAAAAATGATGGAGCGCAGCAGTAGGTTTATTAGCCTTAGTGGCTTGAGTGGTATAAGTGCAGGCTTGTGTGCGCTTATAGGTGCGTGGGTAGCGCATCCGTATGTATTTGGGCGAAAAGATTTTGTGATAGACAGCGCAGCGGCTGTTGCTCAGGCAATGGCAAATAGTTATACAATTATTTTAAATACCTACCTTTTTTGGATAGCTGCCGTCACTTTTGTATCGGCTTTCATTAGCGCTTTCTTTTTCACATGGCTAAAAAGTAAAAAAGATGGCACTCCCATTTGGGGCAATACCGCTAAGCGTTTACTCATTAATGTAAGTATTCCCGTAGCTGTTGGTGGTTTATTTCTATTTAGAATGATGCACTACGGCACGTTTGGATTAGTAGCACCTGGCTGTTTAATATTTTATGGTCTTGGTTTAATAAATGCCAGTAAATATACATTAGATGAAATTCGTTATTTGGGTTATGTACAAATAATTTTAGGCATCATCAATCTTTGGTTTGTAGGCTATGGCTTATATTTTTGGGCTATGGGTTTTGGTGTAATGCATATTGCATATGGTGTATATATGTGGATGAAGTATGAGAGGAAGTAAAAGTAACAAGTATAATAATGTCAAACTGAGCCTGTCAAGTTGGTGCTATTTAAAATAATCTTCGTAACGAATTAACCCGCCTTCGACAGGCTCAGGCTGACAGTTCAACAATGGAAAGTATAATGCTAAACCCAATAAACAATCTTAATAAACTTTTTGATAGCCGTGTGCGGCTTGGGATAATGAGCGCCCTTATGGTAAATGAGGATGTAAATTTTAATGACCTGAAAGAATTGTTGGAAATAACAGATGGCAATTTGGCAAGCCACTTAAAAGCATTGGAAGAAAACAATATTATAAAAGTAGAAAAAGGTTTTATCGGTCGTAAAACAAATACAACATATTCTATTACAAAAAATGGGGAAAAAGAATTTAAACTGCACATAGCAGCTTTAGAAAAGATGATAAAGACTACAAAATGATTTTTTTTAAATATATGCTTTGAAAAGCAAAGTGCTTTTAGTTATGAAAAAATTAATAACAACATCTTGGATAAGTTTTAGAGTATGGTTGCTAACGGCATTGTTTGGTATTATTGGCGTATGCACTATTATTTTATTAGCAGACAATCCTGGAATGTATATAATCGGAGTGCTATTTGCAGGTTATATAGCAGCGCTTGTAATTTCTTTGCCTGCCCTCATTGCACTTTTAATAGCTCTTCCAATTATACAATCATATAGCATATGTTGGCAAGGTAAAATTGCTAGGTTATTGTTACTAATTTTTACCATAGATATAGGCTATGGTCTTATTGCTGGTTTATTTGGAATTGATATGTTGCGTGAATTTAGCAATTCGATAGGCCGTTACTATGCCGATTTTATTATAACAACTTTGGGATTATTTGCTTGCGCATTAATAGCTGTCTTCATTCTACTTAGACCCTTAGTTGCATTATTTTCTAATGGCAATTTGAATACCGATTCTTATCAAACAATTTTTGAACAACTTTTTTATAAACCACAAAAAACAACCACCATCATGGACTACGAAACAGCGCCACAAGCGCAACCACAACAACAAAGGGTTTCATCAAACTCAAACAGTATTTTAATTAAAGGTATTATTACAGGTGTATTGATACTTGTAATGCTTGTGCCTACATTTTTTATCAATAGCTTAATTACCGAAAGAGAAAACAGACAAAAAGAGGTGGTAAAAGAAGTGAGCAGTAAATGGGCAGAAGCACAAACACTATCCGCACCATTTATTACTGTGCCTTACAATACGCAGTTTACCGATACAGATGGGAAGGTAAAAAACATCAGAACAAATTTAATTTTACTGGCAGATCAATTAATTGTAAATGGAGTAATAAAACCCGAAGTGCGCCCACGTTCTATTTACAAAGTGCTGCTCTATAAATCGGAAATAAATTTTAAAGGTAGTTTTAAACCAGAATGGCCAATTGATATAAATATGGCCAATGTGGATTTTGCAAATGCAAAATTGTGTTTTGCCTTGAGCGATTTTAAAGGCATAGAAGAAGAAATTTTTATTAACTACAATAATCAAAAATTATTGCTTAATCCTGGTTTGCCAATTGATGATTTGGGAGAAGTAGGGTTATCGGTTCCATTTGCATTAAATGTAGAACAAATAAAAGCGGGTGTACCATTTAACATGCAATTAAAATTAAAAGGTAGTGAACAATTGCATTTTTTACCGCTTAGTACCAATAGTAAATTCGACATTTCTTCTACTTGGCCAAGTCCGTCTTTTGATGGGAATAGCTTGCCTAATGAGCGTAAGTATAGCGATAGCGGCTTTAATGCTCAATGGAATTTTAATAGAGCCAACTTACCTTTTGGTACCGTTGTAAAAGCAGGTGCATTAAAAGCTAGCCAAACTGCTTTTGGTGTAAGCCTTGTGCAGCCTGCCGATCAGTATAACAAAACAAGTCGCAGTGTAAAATATGCAATCCTATTAATCGGCTTAACATTCGCATTGTTTTTCATCATCGAATTAATGCAAAAAAAACCTTTGCACCCAGTACAATATGTGTTGGTAGGATTGGCATTGGTAATATTTTATACTTTGCTATTAAGTATTAGCGAATACATATTGTTTGACTCTGCTTATTCTATTGCAGCAGCTGCAACCATTTTACTCATTACATTTTATGCAAAAAGCCATTTCAATAGTTGGAAATCGGCTGCCATTTTTGGCACACTATTAACTTGTTTGTATGGCTTCATATTTATTTTAATACGGTTAGAAGATACGGCATTGTTAGTGGGTAGTATTGGTTTGTTTATCATTCTTGCTTTGGTAATGTATGGCAGTAGAAAAATAAATTGGTATGGAAGTAATCAGGCAGTTGAAAATAATCAGAGTGTTTAACTATTAATAATTAGGTTGTCAGTCTGAGCTTGTCGAAGACAGTGCTACTATTGAGAAGCGCTAATTGAAAATCAACTCGCCTTCGACAAGCTCAGGCTGACAGCACAAGTACAAAAATTGAGGGTCTAAAATTTGTCGGAGGCGGTGGATATTAAATGATGGTTGTTGTTGAGAAACCGTCTTCGGCAATTTTAATTTTATAAAATTAAAGAATCTGCTTAATGTGTCAGACACCTAGTTAGGGTCTTTATAATTTAAAGCCTTCAATCAGGTGTCAGACACATAGATTGGGGTCTCCAATAATTTTAATTTAAAAATACATGCACAAACACATCATAAAAATACGCTCACAAATATTGGTGTATCTCACACACAATATGGCATTGCCATTTTTAAAATTTGTAAGGCGTCCATTAATGTTTCCTTACAGTAAAAAAACATTAATGCATATGGGTGAAGGTACATTGGGCAAAGATTTATATCTTTTTTTAGAAGAGAAGAAATTAGACCTACTACCCTATTATGCCAAGCATGATATAAAGCATATTTTACTGGGTTACGACACAACCGATGAAGGCGAAGTTTGTTTGCAATGTTTTATGCTCGGCAATAAACACATTTCATTTCCTGTAGCAGCCACTGTTTTGTATGGTTTTGTAACTATGCCAGAGTATTGGAAAAAATTTATTCTAGCGTATAAGCGAGGGGCAAGAAGTGCGTCACTGCATAATTGGCAATGGTTCAATATTATTACGGAGCAAACAATTGTGTTGCAACAAAAAATAAATGCCCAATGAAAAAACTTATAAAATCATTCTCGTATGCTATACGTGGGTTGCAATATGCACTAGTGCATGAACAAAATTTTAAGATAGAAATATTTTGTGCGGTGGCAGCAATTGGCTGCTCATTTATTTTTACTATTAGCAAAATAGAATGGGTAGTTGTTATCTTAAATGTAGCTGCAGTATTAACAGCAGAACTGTTTAACACAGCAATAGAAAATCTTTGCAATATGATTCATAAAACCACACACCCAGCTATAAAAATTATAAAAGATGTATCTGCTGCAGCAGTTGTTATTACTGCATTGTGTGCATTTACTTGCGGCTGTATCATTTTTATTCCTCACATTATTACTTTAATAAAATCATTATGAAAAATAAAATATCTCCTTTTGCACAATGGCTTTTGTATTGCTTTGCTTTTATAGCCATACTTATTGCAGCAAGAATAATATACAGCGGCAACAATCTCTATCTGTTTTTGGTATGGAATTTATTCCTCGCTTGGATACCATATGTGATTAGCTTGTATTTTAAAAAAAGTATTAGTAAAACTAAAATTGTGCAAGCGCTATTATTTATAAGTTGGTTATTATTTTTTCCAAATGCATTGTATATCGTTACAGATATTATTCATGTAAAAGAAACAGAAGCCGCACCAGTATGGTTTGATGCTATTTTATTATTCGTAGCTTCTTTTGCAGGATTGGCATTGGCATTTGCTTCCATTATAAATGTAGAAAATTTATTACGTCATTACTTTCACAAAAAATTTGCAAATGCTCTCGTTGTTCTTTTATTATTTGTGGGATCATTTGGCGTTTACCTTGGCAGGTTTCAGCGTTGGAATAGTTGGGATGTAGTGCACAATCCGCTTTCACTAGCCGCAGATATTTTACACAGATTTACTGCTCCTTTTGCGCACACAAAAACTTGGGGTGTTACTTTTTTATTAACTGGACTGTATGTTGTTTGTTGGTTTTTTATTAAATCTTTTCCTGTAGCAACCATTCATTCAAAACAAAAAAATAATTAAGATGAATTATATAAACATCCTAATAGGTGCTTTGCAATTAATTTTTAGAAAAGATTAATAGGTATAGGCGTTTAGATAACAATATTAAATCATTCATCACAAACGCTTTGGTTCATTTTTTACCATCCGTTTTATAAGTAAATCGAAGATTG
>JAYTLA010000064.1:0-33936 GCA_043729825.1 Ferruginibacter sp. | reverse complement strand
TGCATGTAGCGTGTATATTTTAACCATGGAAAAAAATGGCAGTCTGTGGGACTGTGGCGAGTTTGCATCTAGTGCATTCAAACTGCAAGTACCCCACTCGCCTGGTGCGCCGTTTTTTGTATTGATTGGCAGGTTATTTATGGCGCCATTTGGTCCAGAGAATGCGGCTACGGGTATTAATTTAATGAGTGCATTATCGAGCGGCTTTACCATTTTATTTTTGTTTTGGACCATTACTCATTTTGCAAAAAAATTAGTACTCAAAGCTGGCGAAACATTAGACGGTAGTAAAATAGCTGCTATCATTGCTGCTGGTATAGTTGGCGCATTGGCTTATACTTTTTCTGATACGTTTTGGTACGATGCGGTAGAAGGTGAAGTATATGCCTTGTCATCTTTTTTTACAGCATTAATTTTTTGGATGATGCTTAAATGGGAAAATGAAGTAACGGATGAACAAGCTGCTGGTATTAAAGGTCATTTTACAAAAGCGGATAGATACATTGTTGTTATATTTTTCTTGATGGGCTTATCGATAGGTGTGCATTTGTTGAACTTGCTCACGATACCTGCTATATCAATGATTTACTTTTTTAAGCGCTACTCAGTAACTACTGCAAAAACATGGTTGGCATTCTTTGTAAGTATCATTATTACTGGGCTTGCACAAAAAGCATTAATACAATGGACGGTAAAAGGTGCAGGAAGTTTTGATATTATTTTTGTGAATGATTTTGGCATGCCTTATTTTTCTGGCTTTGCATTTTTCTTTTTAATGTTGGCTGGTATTAGCTGGTTTGCTTTGAGAATAGCGCAGCAAAAAAATTGGAATTTATTAAAACTTGGGGTGTGGTGTTTTGCATTTATAGTGCTAGGTTGTTTTGCATCTTACTCTACAACATTGGTACGTAGCAATGCAAACGTAGCAGTAGATATGAACGAAGTAGATAACCCTGTAAACTTGATGAGCTATGTAAGTCGTGAGCAATATGGCGATTGGCCAATTTTATTTGGGCAAGATTTTACTGCACAAATACAAGATAGTAAAGTAACAGAAACTTACATAAAAGGCGAAGGCAAATATGTAAAAGAAGGTAAAAAAGTACAATATGTGTATGCCCCAGAAGACCAGCATTTGTTTCCTCGTATGTGGGACCAAAGCAATGACCAAGGCCGTGCAGATTATTATGCCGATTTTGCTGGCATAGCAAAAAATAAAGATGGTTCTTATGAGCGTGCCCCTACAATGGCAGAAAATATTAGCTTCTTTATAAACTACCAAATGAAATGGATGTACTTCCGTTATTTTATGTGGAATTTTGCAGGAAAACAAAATGATGTGCAGGGTTCATACATGAGCAATGTACGTGATGGAAACTGGAAAACTGGTATAGGTTTTTTTGATACGATGCGCCTTGGAGATCAGAGTAAATTACCAGATACTTTAAAAAATAATAAGGCTAATAACAAACTTTATATGTTGCCTTTTATATTAGGTATTCTTGGTTTGGTTTATCAAATAAAAAATAATAAGAAAGATGCATTGGTGGTAGGATTGTTTTTCTTTTTTACAGGAATAGCTATTGGCTTGTATTTAAATATGGCGGGTAACCAACCACGTGAAAGAGATTATGCATTTGTGGGTTCGTTTTACGTATTTGCTATTTGGATTGGGCTTGGCGTATTAATGGTGAGAGATTGGTTGATGCCAGTGTTGAAAAACACACGTAATGCAGCCATAGCAGCAGGAATAATTTGTACACTTGCTGTACCAGTACTTATGGCCAATCAAGAGTGGGATGACCATGATAGAAGCCAAAAAACAATGGCGCCAGATTTGGCAACAAACTATTTAGAAAGCTGTGCGCCAAATGCTATCTTATTTACTTTTGGTGATAATGATACATACCCACTTTGGTATGCACAAGAAGTACTTGGTGTACGCCCTGATATACGTGTGATGAACACGAGTTTGTTGGGTACAGATTGGTACATTAATCAACTACGCTACAAAGTAAACAATAGCGACCCTGTAGATGTGATATGGACTCCAGAACAAATTAGAGGTTCTAACAGAGATGTGACTTATAATTCGCCAAAGCCAGGTGTAGATGCTACAAAGTATATGGACTTATATACGATGATGAAAGATTATGCTGGCAGTGATGATCCTACAAAAATGGAACAAGGCAGAGATGGCAGCATGATGAATATTTTTCCAAGTAAAAAAGTAAGTGTGCCTGTGGACATGGCTTTGGTAAGACAAAATGGTACGATAAATGCCAATGACTCTGCGGTGAGCGAAATGCAGTTTGAAATACCGAAAAACTATTTGTATAAAAATGATGCGGCTATATTAAATGTAATAGCTGCTAACAAATGGAAGCGCCCTATTTATTTTACATCTCCTTATCGTGACCTTGGTTTTCAGCAATACTTACGTCAGGATGGGCTTTCGTATAGGCTTGTACCAGTACCTAATGGCGATGTAAACAAAGAAAGGGTAATGGATGTGATGATGAACAAATTTGTATTTGGTGGTGTAGCAAAAAAAGGGGTATATTTTGATGAAGAAAATAGAAGGCATTTAAATAGTATTCGCCTAGCATATGCACAAGCAGCGGGCAGCCTAGCTGATGGTGGAAAAAAAGAAGATGCAAAGAAACTATTGCATAAATGTGATGATGCCATGCTAGAAACAAATATGCCTTATGGAATGGCAAGTAGAGGTCAACAGCAAAATTATTTTTCAATACAAATGGTATTAGCCGCTTTTAAAGCTGGTGATACAACTTTGGCTACTAAAATAGCTAATGCCGTAAAGAAAGATATGGAGCAACAAGTAAGTTACTACGAAAGTTTGCCAGAGGCAAAGCGTGAAGCAATGCGCCAAGAAGAAGAAACAAATCTTCAGTATTTAAGGGGATTGATGCAGATGCAAGAGCAGTTTACAAAGCCTTCAGCTATTATGGAAAACCCTGGGCAACTAAAAACGCAAGGGCCATAAAAAATAATTATTGATGTAAATAATTGAAAGCCTCATACGAAAAGTATGGGGCTTTTTTTTAACAACCAAAAGGGAAATTGTTTCGTAAATTGCGAGAGCCTCACCCTTACCCTCTCCACTAAGTGGAGAGGGCGGACGAGAAGATTAGGTATGAGATTATGCAATCGGCTTTTGATATTTTTTTTCTATTGTATAATAAAAGATGATTAAAGATAAAATGTTGAAAGGAGCGTCGCCACTGATGTTGCACTTAGCTGCTTCTTTGCTTGGACAAAAAATTAAAAATGTATGTAAATTTTTAGCACCTCGAGTTTAATAATCTTACATCAAAAATCTTAATTCTAAAATCTATTTTATGTTAGGTCATAATTTTTCAAAATACAATCCAAAAGATAATGAGCCCAGTGGTTTTGATAAGCTCATGAAACTATTTACACAATTACTTACTTATACCAGTGGGGATTTTAATGAAGCCATGCAATGGCTGAATGAATTAGATAAAGAATATAAACTAACGGATGATGAATATTGCATTGGCGATTTTTTAGAAGATTTAAAACGCAAAGGATACATAGATGAAAATCCAAATAATGGTGAAATAAAAATAACGGCAAAGACAGAACAGACGATTAGAAAAAGTAGTTTGGAAGAAATTTTTGGAAAGCTTAAGAAAACAAAACAAGGCAATCACCAAACATTTAAGCCTGGTGGTGGCGATGAAATAAATCCTGAGACTAGACCATTTCAATTTGGTGATAGCATGGAGCAGATAGATTTTACCTCCTCTATTCGCAATGCACAAATAAACCATGGCATAGATAGTTTTCGCATGCAAGAAGATGATTTGGAAATAAGAGAAACAGATTTTAAATCGCAAACTTCTACCGTGTTGATGATTGATATTTCTCACTCTATGATTTTGTATGGAGAAGATAGAATAACACCTGCTAAAAAAGTGGCGATGGCATTAGCTGAATTGATAAAAACGAAATACCCAAAAGACACGTTAGATATAGTTGTATTTGGTAACGATGCATGGCCAATAGAAATAAAAGATTTGCCATATTTGCAAGTGGGGCCTTATCATACCAATACTGTTGCAGGTTTGGAATTGGCCATGGATATTCTTCGCCGCAGGCGCAACCCCAACAAACAAATTTTTATGATAACGGATGGCAAGCCTACTTGCTTAAAAGTAGGTAAGCAATATTATAAAAATAGTTTTGGGGTGGATAGAAAAATTCTTACTCGTTGTATGAGCCTTGCTACGCAATGTAAAAAGGCGAAAATAGTAATCACAACATTTATGATAGCAAGCGACCCGTACTTGCAGCGCTTTGTGCAGGAGTTTACGGAAACGAATAATGGGAAGGCATTTTTTGCTTCGTTGGATAAGTTGGGGGCGTTTATATTTAAGGACTTTGAGAGTGGGAAGCGGAAGACGGTGTATTGATTTAGTATTTACTTGGGAGAGGTTTATTTTGCTTCGCAATGTGTTTTTGCCGTTGAGGGGTTTTATTTTGCTACGCAAAATGATGTTAGCCACAAAGGCTCTAAGCCACTAAGGTTTATTCCTTCGGAATAAAATAAGAACAATCTGTAAGACAAAGAAGAAAAGTATATAAATAGGAAAAATTATTTTGCTTTGCAAAATATGATTAGCCACAAAGGCGCAAAGGCACTAAGGTTTATTCCTTCGGAATAAAGTTGGCGTCATAATTATTTGAAGTAATTTTAAAATGATTTTTTTAGATGTTTACAAAATTAACTGACAGAGAAGAATTCTTAGGGAAGGAGATAGTTGATGCAGCTTACAAAGTACATAAAGAATTAGGTCCTGGCTTGCTAGAGAAAATATATGAAGCTTGCCTTTGCTATGAATTAGGAAAGAAAGGTATTTTATACAAAAGACAACCTGAATTACCTATATATTATGATGGGCAAAAATTAGATGAAGGATTGGTGATGGATGTGCTAGTTGAAGATTTAGTTATTTGCGAAATAAAAGCTGTGGATGCTATTAATCCAATTTGGAAAGCTCAAATACTTAGCCACTTAAAATTAACAAAATTGAGTTTGGGGTACCTTATAAATTTTAATGTGCCGCTTATTAAAGATGGAATAAAAAGATACATTATGTAAAAAATATAAACTTCGATTTTCACAAAACGATTTATCGTTTTTCTCAGTGTATTAGAGCCTTCCCTACTAAAATAGGGACAGATGGTGGCAAAATATTTTATAAAATAAAATTAAAATTATTGGCTAAAAAGATGCATTATGTAAAAAGTATAAACTACGATTCATACAAAACGATTTATCGTTTTCCTTTGTGTCTTAGCGTCTTCGTGGCAAAAATATTTTATGAAATAAAATTAATTAAAATAGGTAAACTTTTTAACTAAAATAAAGCACACTATATAAAAAGTGAAAACTTCGATTCCAATAAAACGATTTATCGTTTTCCTTTGTGTCTTAGAGTCTTTGTGGCAAAAATATTTTATGAAATAAAATAAAACTTAGAAGTAAAAATAAAAAGCCTTGCCGCCTTCTCGGCAAAAACTAATACAAAAAAAATTAGTAAAAATTATAGTAAAACTAAAAGATGATTGATAAAAAACCAACAACCCTAGGCGAATTAAAAAAAAGTGGCT
Source organism: Ferruginibacter sp. (assembly GCA_043729825.1). GTDB lineage: Bacteria > Bacteroidota > Bacteroidia > Chitinophagales > Chitinophagaceae > Ferruginibacter. The sequence continues at coordinate 28,275 of JAYTLA010000064.1, read as the reverse complement.
ACACCCCAAAGTCCATCAAAGATGAAATAAGAGAAAATCTCATCATAAAAATTAAGGCAAAAGAAAATCCATTCCCTGGTATAATGGGATATGAGGATACGGTGATTCCAGATACAGAACGTGCATTGCTAAGCAGGCACAATATTCTTTTTTTAGGATTGCGTGGGCAAGCAAAAACACGTATGGCTAGGCAAATGGTGGATCTGTTGGATGAGTATATACCAATTGTAAGTGGCAGTGAAATAAATGATGATCCATTGCAACCAATATCGAGGTATGCTTTAGATTTAATTGCAGAAAAAGGAGATGATACGCTCATTGATTGGTTGCACAGAAGCAAACGTTATGGAGAAAAATTAGCAACGCCAGATGTAAGTGTGGCAGATTTGATTGGTGATATTGATCCCATAAAAGCGGCCAATTTAAAACTAGATTTTGCAGATGAACGGGTGTTGCACTATGGCATTATACCAAGAAGTAATCGTTGCATATTTGTGATAAACGAATTGCCAGATTTGCAAGCACGCATACAAGTATCGTTGTTTAATATTTTAGAAGAAGGCGATTTGCAAATACGTGGATTTAAACTTCGCTTGCCGCTAGATGTATTGTTTGTGTTTACAGCAAACCCAGAAGATTATACCAACAGAGGAAGTATTGTAACACCTTTGAAAGATAGAATTGAAAGCCAGATTCTGACACACTATCCAAAAACATTGGAAACAGCATTGCAGATTACCGAACAAGAAGCTAGCATAAACGATGCACAAAAAGAAAAAGTAATAGTAAGCGACCTTATAAAAAGATTGATAGAGCAAGTAGCATTTGAAGCAAGAGAAAGTGAATTTGTAGATAAGAAAAGTGGCGTGAGTGCTAGGCTTACCATTGCAGCGTATGAAAATGCGGTGAGTGCTGCGGAGAGAAGAGCAATAATAAATGACGAAGCTACCACACATGTTTGGCTGAGCGATTTGAATGGCATTATTCCATCTATAACAGGAAAAATAGAATTGGTATATGAAGGCGAACAAGAAGGGCCGTACCAAGTATCTTTTAATTTATTGGAGAAATCTATTCGCACACAATTCAAAAATTATTTTCCTGACCCTGATACGTTGAAGAAAAGAAAAACGAAAGAGCCACAAGAAAATCCGTACAAAGCCATCACAAGTTGGTTTGATGCAGGTAATGCGCTCAATTTATTTTTAGAAACAAAAGATGATGATAAAGTACAAAAACTGTACAAAGTAAATGGCTTGCATGCATTGGTAAAAAAACATTATCATGCTTTAAATGAAAAAGAAACTGCTTTATTGATGGAGCTTGTGCTTCACGGACTTGCTGCCCACTCACTCATTAGCAAAAAGTTTATAGATGGTAAAATAGAATTTAAAGATTTGATGGGCAGCATGCTTAATATGGGTAGTGAGCATTTTAGTGAGGAAGATTTTAATGAGGATGATTTTAATTGATTGCTAGGGTGGGTTAAGGAAATGCAAGAGAAAATAAATATAATGCGATAGTAAAAATATATCTGCAAAAAATAAACCTCAAACTATTTTGGAGGTTTGTTTTATAAATAAGAGTAGTCGTTTATTTACTCAATATTTCTATCTGTTTAGCTTCTGTATTTTTATTAGACAGCATTTCTTTTTTTATCCTATAGTTCATAATTCCTTTTTTTGTAAAATAATTTAATACAGCATCTAGCCTTTGCGAAGCAATTGGTCTTTTTGGAAACATAGTATTATGTTGTATCAGTATTTCTTTTTCGGGATGCAATTTTAGGCAAATAATCAAAGAATCTAATTGATCTTTTTGTTCTTTGGTTAATGTGTTGCTATTTTTTTCAAAATCGAAACTTACATTTTTTGAAAAACATGTATTGCAAATAATAGTATCGCATTTGCAAGGTTGCTGCATTACAATATTATAATTGGCGTCATTCATTTCTGAATTATAATTGCGCACAGCTTTATTGTAACCATTTTTTGCAAATATTATTTGATAAATTTTGCCAATTTCTTTTTCAGTATTAAAACTAAAATTTCCTCTTTCATCCGTCAATGCTATATTTTGCGCATCAAAGATTACTTCTACATCTTTTAAAGCAGTACCTGTTTTGTCTGATACAGTTCCATATATTCTATTGTTTATGTTTAAGTTTTCAAACAAAATAGTTTTATCTTGTGCCACTTCTGAAAAAATTATTTTGTGGGGGTTAATACTATTTTTACTTGCACTACAACCAAATAGTAAACTTGTAGCTAATAATAAAAATATGAAGCATAAAAAATGTTGATTTTGTTTTTTGTTAGGCATAGCAATGCCTGTTGCACAAGTTGCAAAGTTTTTTTTCATAATAAAGTTTTTAGTTTTTTGTTAATAGTTTACCATCACGATAAGTATCGTTAGCATTTTGAGTGAATGAATATGTTTGTTGGGTTTTTATTGAAGCGTACCTATTGCATCAAGTTCGGCCTTAACTTGAGTTATGGGAATATCTTTATAGTTATTTGCTTTTATAGGATCTTTTGTTATGGTTATTTTTTGAATAAACGATAATATTTTCCCTGCTACAATTTTAAACGATACTATGTATGCCTCTTCGCCTATTGGTAGGTTTTGTTGCATAAGATTGCCATTTTTGTAATAGAGGTTTATTACAGATTTCATCTTTGAGAAAACAAGCATTGCACGTATTGCATTAGAATCTCTTTCGTTTTGTAATGCTATTTTAACGGATGTTTTTTCATTCTTTTTTGTATTAAAATGGCTACTATTTAGCCATCCAAAATTTCTAATTAAGAATCCATGTTTTTCATCTTGCATTTGCCCATTGGCTATCCAATTTATTTTTGTGTTTAATAAATTATCATTAGCATTTTTATCTAAGTAAAATAATTGCATACCATCTTTTTTATAATAAGATGCCATTGTTATTTGTATGGGTTGTCTAATGTTTATATCGAGTGCTTGGTTGTTTTGTTTTGCATTCATATAAATCATTCCTGCACTTTGTAATAAATTACTATTGCTTACCGTGTGCAAGCCATTTGCAATAACATCAGTAATATGGTAAGCTTCTTTTATTTCTAATTGTACTATACCTTTTACTATCGTCTTGTTTTGAGTGGTAAATGAATTGGCTTTTATGTTTAATGCAGTTCCATTGCTGCAAATAATATTAGTATCCTTTGAAGCATTAATAGTAAAAAACTGGCTAGCATTGGATAGTTTGCTGAAAAAGTTTTGCGTAATGAGTAAATTTTCTTTTGAATTATCTAATGAGGTAGGATTATTGATATTGCTTCTTTTTACATTTGCTATTAAATTTGTTTTAGTTGTATCAATAAAATCTATTACTTTATTATCATTCAATTGTTTTGAAATTATAGCAACATCTTTTATTGTGTCTTTAAAAATTTGATTTGTGGTTTCTTGTAAGTTATCATTAGTAATTATTGAGTTGTTGCTTGCTATGTTCGTGTTATTAGTTTCCTTTTTGCTAAATGTGCCTTTATTCCATAAAAAAATTAACCCAACTACAGCAACAATTCCAACGATAGCAATAATACTATTTAACCCAAACCAATTGGTAGGCTTGCCCTTTGGTGTAGCTACAAATGCTGGAGCCGTAGGTAATTTTGCTTTTATAGCTTCAAAATCCATTTTTGCAAAATTTGTATCTGCCTTGTGATCATTAGCTTTATCACTAAATAAATCATCAATATGTTTATTTCTATTATCCATTTGCTATGGTTGCTTTTTTGGTATAATGTTGTAATTGTTGTTTTAATGTTTTTCTAGCTTCGCTCACATGCCATTTTGCTGTGCCTATTGTGATGTTTAATGCGGTGGATATTTCATCAAATTTGTACCCTTCTATAGCATATAAGTTAAATACTACTGAAGTGTTTTTTGGCAATGCTTGTATCAATTGTATAATTTCTTCGCTACTTATTTTATTTTCTATATCAGAGGATATATACATTAGCTCCTCGTATTTTTCATCTATTTCTTGTACGATATATGAAGTTTGCTTTCTACAATGATCTATACAAGTGTTTACCATTATTCGCCTTACCCAACCCATAAAAGCACCTTTGTATTCATATTTTTCGATATTGCTCAATACTTTTAGCATGGCTTCGTTATATATTGCCGCTGCATCATCTCTATTATTGGTATATCTTTCGCATACAGTAAACATTTGTGGGTAGCAATAATTATACAAAGCTTCTTGCTGTGTGGCAGTGTATGCTTTGCATCCATCAATAATATGTTGTAATTCTTGCTCCAAAAAGTTGTTTATTTATCTATAAAAATAATGCTTCCATAAGTATGACGAAAGCTTTTTTGTAAAAGATAGGGTAGTAGTAGATTTTTTTAAAACAATATTAATTAAACAACCCAATACTTCTTTCAAAACCAAATCTCATGTAACTTCATAGCATGGTAAAAGCAGCTACGCAAAATCGTACCCTCGGTTTGTTTCAATCTACAGTGTTAAATATGATAGATATGGTGGGCATTGGGCCATTTGTAACCATGCCAATTGTAATGAGTTTGCTAGGTGGTATGTATTTGTGGGCATGGGTAGCAGGCGCTGTACTTTCATTTGTAGATGCAATGGTGTGGAGCGAACTTGGTGCTGCCTATCCGCTTGCAGGCGGTAGTTATAATTTTTTAAAAGTAGCATATGGAGAAAAAGGTGCTGGTAAAATGATGAGCTTTTTGTATGTATGGCAAACCATTATTCAGGCGCCATTGGTGGCGGCATCAGCCGCAATAGGTTTTGCGCAATATTTTATTTATTTGGTACCGTTAGAAGTGTGGCAACAAAAAATAGTTAGTGGTACTTTAATTATTTTGGTTACAATTTTATTATACAGAAAAATAGAAAGTATTGGTAAAATTGGCGTACTGCTTTGGATGGGCGTAATAGGCACACTTGGTTGGATAATTTTTGCAGGTATTTCGCATGGTAATTTTATGCAACCTATTTTTAATAGTACAAACATTGGGGGCTTAAAAGCCATTTCATCTTTTGTGTTTGGGCAAGCATGTGTAAAAACAATTTACAGCTATCTGGGTTATTACAACGTATGCCATTTGGGGGGAGAAATTAAAAACCCTGGCAAGAACATTCCACGCAGTATGTTTATTTCTATTATTGGTATCACTATACTTTATTTGGCCATGAACGTGAGTGTAGCCAGTGTAATACCTTGGCAAGAAATAAAACATTGGGTGGATACAGATACCAAAGTTTTTGTGATAAGCACATTCATTGAAAGAATATATGGGCAACATGCAGCAAACATTATTACCATTATGATATTGTGGGTAGCACTTGCATCTTTATTTGCTGTAATGCTTGGCTACAGCCGTGTGCCATTTGCTGCTGCGCAAGATGGCGCATTTTTCAAAATTTTTGGTAAGCTACATCCTACAAAAAAATTCCCGTACATTTCGTTGCTTATACTTGCTGCGTTTGCATTTGTATTTAGCTTGCTATTGAGAATGGGAGAAGTAATAAGTGGCATTCTTGCCATGCGTATTATGGTGCAATTTATTGGGCAAGCTGTTGGGTTAATGTTGTTACGAGAAAGAAAAGGTACAAGTAATTTGCCTTATAAAATGCCACTATATCCTTTACCCGTATTACTAGCTATTGGTATGTGGTTGTTTGTTTTTTATGCAACTGGTATAAATGTAATTTCGATGTTTGCAGTTGTGCTCGTAAGTGGTACTATTCTTTATATGGTAAAAGCAAATATTAATAAAGAATGGCCTTTTGAGAATAAGTAAAGGCAATAAAAAACGGATGCCAACTTTTTAAAAGTTGGCATCCGTTTTTTATGATACAAATAATTTTACCAAGCCCTCACCACTTTTCCATTCAATATCTTCATAAAATAAAGATGTTTGTTTTCAAAGTAATCTGGCACAGCACTAGCTTTGTTTACAAATGCAGGCTTAAAGTTAAATTCATTAATAACTTTAAACTGTGGTTCGTTTAGGTGATTCATTAATTCGTTAGGATATTTTGCCAATAGTTTTGCAAAAAAATAAACCGCTTCAAAACCTTTGTAACTCATATCTGTTGCGCTGCCTTTGTATTTTTTACCATAAGCCGATTGCAATTTTTTACTGTACATATCTGTTTTTGCATTGTAATAAGAAGCAGTATATCTTATTCCAAAATCTTTATATTTTGATTTTCTTAAATCTTCAAATGCATCCCAATTGGGCATTCCAATAATTTCTAATGGATATGTTTCTCTAATATCAAAAGCAGCATTTACAATCCCATTACCAAAATCTTCATTTAAACTTCCTCCAATAATTACTGATTTTATATTGCTATCCAATTTACTTTTTAAGATAGAAAAATCATTTTCTACATTTATCGTTTCAATATTTAACAATGGTTTTCCATCAGCATCGTTTATACTTTTAAAATAGTCGGCAATTTTATCTTCTTGCGCACCTTTTTTTCTGCACAAATAAATTTTCTTCGTACTTGTATCTTGTAAAATATAACTAAAAATAGATTCACAATGCGCCCGTAAAGTTGCGTTCACCATTATGTAAAAAGGGTTTGCTGTTATACCACCATCGTTAGGAGATGTAGCAGATACAAAGGGAATATTTTTTTGTTTTGCAAATGCAGCAAGTTTTGTAAGGTCGGCATCTTTTACCGAACCTACAATCATATCTACACTATCCAATGTATGATTGGCAATAAGCCAAGCAATATTTTCCATTTTTGCTTTTGTATCGTAAATATTTGCTTGTATAGTTCCCTTTGGCAAAGGCAAACTATCTAGTGCTACTTTTGCACCTTGCACAAAATCTAAACCTGGTTGTACAAATTTTGGAAAACCTTTACCATATTTATAAATGCTGCCATTAAAAGCAGAATCTAAATACAAAGGGGAGAAAATAGCGACATGATATGTTTTTGCAACGGGAGTAATATCCTGCGCTTGTATGTTAAAACAAATAAACATCAATGCAATAAGGGTAATAACTTTTTTCATTTTTTATTCATTAGGGCAGCAAAAGTATTAAAAAATAGACATAAGACCTTAGATTTTTAGGTTGTAGACACTAGGTATAAGATTTTAATACATAACAAATTACAAGTAAGATACCATACAGCCCCTAACAACAACATCCAAACAACTTACAACAAACAATTAACAACAAACATTTAACCCCAAACAACCAACCCCAAACAATTTGTTTTACTCCCACTCAATCGTTGCCGGCGGCTTACTACTAATATCATACACCACTCTATTTATTCCTTTCACATTATTTATTATCTCATTGCTCACATCTGCTAAAAAATCATAAGGCAAATGCGCCCAATCTGCCGTCATTCCATCTACAGAAGTTACTGCACGCAGCGCAATCGTATATTCATACGTACGCTCATCGCCCATTACACCTACACTTTTTACTGGCAAAAGTATTGTACCAGCTTGCCACACTTTATCGTATAAATGGTGTTTGTGAAGCAGTTGGGTATAAATGTTATCTGCCTCCTGCAATAACTGTACCTTTTCTTGTGTAATCTCTCCCAAAATTCGAATGCCAAGCCCAGGGCCTGGAAAAGGATGCCTGCCCAACAGGTTTGCTGGTATGCCCAGCTCAACTCCAATTTTTCGCACCTCATCTTTAAATAATGCACGAAGCGGCTCTACAATTTTAAGATGCATTTTTTCTGGTAAGCCACCCACATTGTGGTGCGATTTTATGGTAATCGCCAAACCATTTACAGCCGCAGATTCTATTACATCTGGGTAAATAGTGCCTTGCCCCAAATAAGTAATGCCAGTTATTTTTTTGGCCTCTTGGTCAAAAATATCGATAAAACTTCCGCCAATGGCTTTGCGTTTATCTTCAGGATCTATTTTGCCAGCAAGCTTTGTATAAAAATGTTCCGATGCATCTACACCTTTTACATTAAGCCCAAGTTGTTTGTAAATACCAAGCACTTCTTCAAATTCATTTTTGCGCAGCAAGCCATTGTTTACAAAAATGCCATATAAATTTTCGCCAATGGCTTTGTGCAAAAGTGTTGCTGCTACTGTGCTATCCACACCACCGCTCAAGCCCATTACCACTTTTTCATTTCCCAATTGTGCTTTTAATGCAGCCACTGTTTCAGTAATAAAATGTTCTGCTGTCCAATCTTTTTTGCAGCCACATATTTTTACCAAAAAATTTTCAATTATTTTTTTCCCTTCGGTACTATGATACACTTCTGGGTGAAACTGTAAACCAAATATATTTTCATTATTAGCAAAAGCCGCTACAGGAATACTTTCTGTAGTGCCCAATAGTTCAAAACCTGCTGGTAATTCTTTTATGGTATCGCTATGGCTCATCCATACTTGAGATGCTGCAGGCAAGCCTTCCATCAATACATTTTCTTTTACAATATTTAGTAGTGCACGACCATATTCTCTTTTATTACTTTTGGCCACAAGCCCGCCATATAATTTTGCAGTTAGTTGCGCACCATAGCAAATGCCCAACACTGGTACTTTTGCTGCAATATTTTTTATATTTACTTCGGGTGCATTTTCTTCGTTTACGCTACAGGGAGAGCCCGAAAGAATAACACCTTTTAGTGCTTCATCAAAAATAATTTCTTTATTAAACGGAATTATTTCGCAAAAAACATTGGCTTCTCTTACCACACGGGCTATAAGTTGCGTGTATTGTGAGCCAAAATCGAGTATTAATATTTTATCGTGCATATAGTTTGCAAATGTAATTTTTTTAAGTGCATTGCAAGAATTTTGTCAGCCACTAATTGCACGAATTTTCACGAATAAGAAAAATTATTAGTGAAAATTCGTGTCATTCGTGGCAATAAACAAGAATCAGATTTCATTTTAAAAACATTTTCCGTATTTTTAATTGAAATAAAGTTTATGAAAACAAAAGAAGAGATAGTTGACAATTGGTTGCCACGCTATACTGGCCAAGCCCTAAAAGATTTTGGCGAGTACATTTTACTAACCAATTTTAGCAATTATGTAAACATGTTTGCCGAGTGGAACAAGGTAGAAATTATAGGAAAAGACAGACCTATGCAATGCGCCACGGCCAATAATATTACCATCATCAATTTTGGAATGGGTAGCCCAGGTGCAGCCACTGTTATGGATTTGCTCACTTCTATACAACCCAAAGCAGTATTGTTTTTAGGCAAATGCGGCGGACTAAAAAAACGCAACAAAATAGGCGATTTAATTTTGCCAATTGCTGCCATAAGAGGCGAAGGTACAAGTAATGATTATTTTCCGCCCGAAGTACCAGCACTACCAGCATTTGCGCTGCAAAAAGCCATATCTACCACCATACGAGATTACGAAAAAGATTATTGGACCGGCACATGCTACACCACCAACCGCCGTGTGTGGGAGCACGACGAAGTGTTTAAAGAATACCTCCAAAAAGTACGAGCTTATGCTATAGATATGGAAACCGCCACCATTTTTTCGGTGGGTTTTTACAACAAAATTCCCACAGGCGCTTTGCTACTCGTAAGCGATAGCCCCATGGTACCCGAAGGTGTAAAAACAGAAGCCAGCGACAAAGCTGTAACCACACAGTATGTAGAAGATCATCTTAAAATCGGAATCGATTCACTAAAGCAATTAATAAACCGTGGATTGACGGTGACGCATTTGCAGTTTTAATGTTTTACCGCAGAGAAAGGAGTTGAAAGAGTTTGCGCTGAGATTTTTTAGAAGCATGAACAGAGAAGCTATGTTGAACATTTGTTTCGGGCTATTCGCTGCAATCTTTTTTTCGTTCCTCAAAAAAGGATTTTCGGATCTATCCCGTCTAGGTTCAGCGCTAAATCTTTTTTCATCTTTTATTGGTGTGGTAGATTGTGCAATAGATTTTCTAATTCATTTTATAAATTTTCAGTTGTTCGGAATTTCCGAATAACTGAAATGTAATTTTATGCATATTTTTCAAAACCCTGAAAGGGTTTAATATCCATAACCATGGGTGAAACCCGTGGTTACAAAATAAAAAATGGGCAGAACCCCAACGGGGTTCAACATGCAATTACAAAAATGGTTCAACCTTTTCAGGGTTGTGTTATCCAATTTGCCATAGCCCATGGCTTTTACCCATGGCTATGTATGTTCAACCACTTTGTGGTTGGCAAAAATGAGGTTGTTTGTAAAAAGAAAAGTGGTATGTCGGAATTTCCGACATACCACTTTTGTAAATCAAATAAAAATAAAGCTACTTTAAAATTAGTCATAAATATCTTTCCTATGACCAAGCGCAATAACATCTACAATAAGTTCATCATCGAAAATATCATAGATGATTCTATAATTGCCTGTTCTAATTCTATAACCATCTCTTCCCTTTAGTTTTTTATAACCATTTGGCCTTGGGTTATTTTCTAATGTGGCAATTGCTTCAATTATAGTATCAGCGATATTATCAGAAAAAGCATCTAATTGTTTTTGTGCTTTTTTAGACAAGATAACAGTATAATTAGGCATTTTTCTACTTTCTATTTTTTACATAATCAGAAAATAAAATTCGCTCTCCATTATCCTCTTTTTTTGCTTCGTCATACAATTTTATATCTTCTAAATCCTCTAATTCTTCCATAATTGTTTTAAATTCATTTATTGGAATTACAGCAGATATTTTATTGCCATTATTATCCGTAATGAATTGTGGGTGTATTACTGTCATAAAAAGTAATTTAAAAGAATGAATGTTTTATTATCCCTAAGCCTATTGCAAGTTAGATAAAGTTTAGAAAAGAAGTTAATTTTTCATTTAATATTTAGCCAAATAGATTAAAATTGCACTATGCTTCCTTTGGTACAAATAAAAAACCTACAAATCTCCTTCACCCAAGAAAATAATTCGGTGCAAGCCGTTAAAAATATTTCTTTTGATATACCTCGTGGAAAAATAACAGCATTAATAGGAGAGAGTGGCTCAGGTAAATCGGTAACCGCATTATCGTTTATGCAATTGCTGCCAAAGCTAGCAAAAATAGAAGGAGCCATGTTGTTTAGCGAAGATGGTACAACCGCACAAAAACTTGCTAGCATTTCAGAAGATGATATGCGTAAAATGCGTGGCAATAAAATAGCCATGATTTTTCAAGAGCCAATGACATCGCTCAATCCCGTACATACATGCGGAACGCAAGTAATGGAATCTTTAATGCTGCACAAAGGTTTAAATAAACAACAAGCCAAAGAAGAAACCATAACCTTATTTACAAAAGTAGAATTGCCTCTACCTGCCGAAATGATAAATCGTTTTCCGCATCAAATAAGTGGTGGACAAAAGCAACGAGTAATGATAGCCATGGCCATGAGTTGCAACCCTGCATTGTTGATAGCTGATGAGCCCACTACAGCTTTGGATGTAAGAGTACAAAAAAATATTTTGCAACTGCTTAAAAACTTACAAGCAGAAAACGATATGGCCATACTTTTTATAACACACGATTTATCGCTAGTGGCAGATGTGGCAGATGAAATAGCGGTAATGTACAAAGGCGAATTGGTAGAAAAAGGAAATGCAAAAATAGTATTGGCAGATCCTCAACACAATTACACAAAAGCATTGTTGGCTTGTATGCCATCGCCAAAAAGTAAAGGAAAAAGATTGTCGGTTATCGATGATTTTATGAATGAAAAAATTGTTGAAGTAAAAAGTAAAGTATCAAAAGAAATAATAAAATCATCGGAAGAGATTGTACTCAAAGTAGAAAACCTAAAAGTGTATTTTCCATCTAAGAAAAATATTTTTGGCAAAGTAACCGAGCGTTACAAAGCGGTGGATGATGTAAGTTTTACTATTTATAAAAATGAAACTGTTGGCTTGGTAGGAGAGAGTGGATGCGGAAAAACAACCTTGGGCAGAGCTATTTTACATTTGGTAAAACCCACAAGTGGCAATATTTTATTTGGCGGAAAAGATATTGCAAAAGCCACGGCTGAAGAAATGCGATTGCTAAGAAAAGAATTGCAAATTGTTTTTCAAGACCCTTATGGCTCACTAAACCCAAGATTAAGTATTGGTGATGCCATTGTAGAGCCCATGAATGTGCACGGTCTTTCATCATCCAAAAATACTAGAAAAGAAAAAGCTATTCATTTACTAGAACAAGTAAATATGCCTGCCGATGTTTTTAATAGATACCCGCATCAGTTTAGTGGAGGCCAACGCCAGCGTATATGCATTGCACGTGCGCTTGCACTCAATCCCAATTTTTTAATATTCGATGAAAGTGTTTCTGCGCTCGATGTAAGTGTGCAAGCACAAGTACTCAATTTAATAAACGATTTAAAAGCAGCGTATAATTTTACATCTATTTTTATTTCACACAACTTATCTGTAATACATTATATAAGCGATAGGGTAATGGTAATGAACAAAGGCAAGATTCTTGAAAGTGGTACGGCGGATGAAATTATTTTTTCTCCAAAAGAAAATTATACAAAGGAATTGTTGGCGGCGGTACCAGGTCAGAAACTTCTTGTTTAAAATTGTAGAATGTTCAAAATTGAGGTATCACATTTTATATTGCTGTTAGATGCTATAAACACTGAAATGAAAGGTGAAACCTCTTGCAAAAACTTCTTGCTCAACATTCACAATAAAACCGTACTTTTGCGCTCTTTAAGAAAATCATGCCGTAACATGATAAGTGCCTTTCAATAATTAAAGGCTTCATTTTCAGTAAATCATCGAATTTACACGGCATGTCATAAAATTAAACAAGTTTTATACATGAAATTATCTCAGTTTACCTTCGACCTTCCGCTTAACTTAATTGCCCAAAACCCTACAAAAAAAAGAGAAGATAGCCGCATGATGGTTATTAATCGTAAGACTGGCAATATTGAAAACCGCACATTTAACGACATTCAAGAATATTTTGACGATAAAGATGTGTTTGTAGTAAACAACACAAAGGTTTTTCCTGCTCGTATGTATGGGCGCAAAGAAAAAACAGGTGCAAAAATTGAAGTTTTCTTACTTCGTGAGCTTAACAAAACAAATAAATTGTGGGATGTAATTGTGGACCCTGCTCGTAAAATACGTGTGGGCAACAAACTTTACTTTGGCGAGAATGATGAACTAGTAGCAGAAGTAATAGACAATACCACAAGCCGTGGAAGAACCATTCGTTTTCTTTGGGAAAGTTCTGATGAAGAATTTAGAGCTATGCTAGAGTTTATGGGCGAAACACCATTGCCAAAATACATAAAGCGCAAGCCAGAAGAAGAAGATAAAGAAAGATACCAAACGGTGTATGCAAAGCACGAAGGAGCAGTAGCTGCACCTACAGCTGGTTTGCATTTTAGCAAAGAGCTTATAAAAAAATTAGAAATAAAAGGTATTCGTTTTGCAGAAGTAACTCTTCATACTGGTCTTGGCACATTTAGACCAATAGAAGTAGAAGACCTTAGCAAACACAAAATGGATGCAGAGTATTATAAGATAGAAGAAACAGCTTGTGCCATTGTAAACAAAGCGAAAGAAAAAGGTCATAGAATTTGTTCTATTGGTACTACTACCATGAGAGCCATGGAAACATCCTACACAGCTCAAAAAATGTTGAAGCCTTCCGAAGGTTGGACAAACAATTTTATACATCCGCCTTACGATTTTAACATTGCTGATGCATTGGTAACTAATTTTCATTTACCAAAAACGAGTTTGCTCATTATGGCTTGCGCCTTTGCCAATTATGACTTGGTTATGGAAGCTTACAAGAAAGCTATAAAGGATAAATACCGTTTCTTTAGTTATGGAGATTCGATGTTAATTATCTAATATATTTATAATGAATTGTTTAAAACGCCTCAAAAGGGCGTTTTTTTCGTTTATGGGCAAAAAAAGGGGCCGTGATAGAAATCGCAGCCCGTATTAATCCAATATCCTATGAAAAACCAAGGTAATAACGCTTGGTAAGGTTGTTATATTGTAAGCGAAAAAAAATACTTTTCAAATCGGCTATTAAAGTACCTTTATATTCAAAATAAGAATATGATGCGCACCATACAAAATTGGCTAGCCGAATATGGCGAAAGTCACCGAAACGAAACAAATAAATTAATTCATTGGGTCTGTGTGCCTGCTATTTTTTTCTCTATTGTAGGTCTGTTATACAGCATTAAGCTGCCTTTTCATTTTCAAACACACCAATTAAACCTGGCTTTTATCGTTACTTTATTAGCCGTTTTGTATTATGTAAAACTGTCGCTAAGTTTAGCAATAGGTATGTTTATTTTTAGCACCGCTTGTTTATTGTTGGCTCATTTTGTGGAAAAAATGGGTATATCACTTTGGTTGTTGAGCATAATAATTTTTGTGTTGGCTTGGATAGGTCAATTCTATGGTCACAAAATAGAAGGCAAAAAACCATCTTTCTTAAAAGACATTCAGTTTTTGCTTATTGGACCGGCTTGGTTAATGAGTTTTGTGTATGAAAAGCTTGGAATAAAATTGTAATGCGGTAGTAATGTTAGCCACTAATTTCACTAACATACACTAATAAAAACCATTATACAAATTCGTGAAAATTAGTGTAATTCGTGGCTATATCAAAATTCACGAAGTGAATTAAAAAACATCTATTTCCTTTTCTTTGCCAAAGCCTTTATTTCATTTTCTTGAATTCTATATTTGGTAATTTTTTTTATTAGCGCCAAAGGCAAAGGTTTTTCTATTGTAAAATGAATAGAACCTTTTGTGGTTTCAAAATTTTTCAATGCTTCTTCAAAAAAAGACACCACACTTCCACTGCAAGGAAAAAGACTGCAATGATTTTTAAAAGTATCAAACCCAACCAACATTTTACCTTGGTATCTAATCATCGGCATACCATAATTAATTGTTTGCTCTGCATCTGGCACTACCGCCATTACCGTTTGCCGCACTCTATCTAGAGCAAGTTGTATTTCTTTTGATTGTTTAGAAAGATAAATGTCGATATCGTTTTTTACAGCTTTCATTTTAATAATATAGATTGCCTTAAAAAAATCTTAAATTCTTTACATCTCCACCCCAAACCTTCCACCCAACTCCCTCAAATCTTGCACCACTTTATCCAACAAAGGAATACCATTTGCCCTTCTATCCTTTTCAAATGCCACCTCAGGCTCGCCAGGTATAATTACTTTTTGCGAAGATGAAATGGGAGTAGCATTTTTAAAAGCCAGTATCCATTTATCCATATCATTTTTAAAATCTGCAGCAGGTCTAAAAGCATCTATACGCATGGCCCCAAAAAAATGTCCAATACCTTTGCCGGGCATATTTGTAGGCATATCTATGTATGCAGGAAAAGGCGGCACCCAAGGGCCAAAATTTGCACCACTAAGCACTGCCGAAAAAATATCTACAACACTCCCCAGCATGTAACCCTTGTGGCTACTGCCTTCACGAGTGCCACCAAGCGGAAGCAATGCACCGCCATCTTTCAATTCGTTGGCATTGGTGCTTTCATTACCATCTTTCGTTTGTATCCAACCTTTGGGTGCAGGTTCATTTTTTCGTTGCAGCATTTCTAGTTTTCCATTGGCAGCAGTAGTAGTAGCAAAGTCCGCCACAAAAGGTGCTTCATTACCTGCAGGTATGGCCACTGCAATTGGGTTTGTGCCCAGCATTTTATCTTTGCTAAAAGTTGGCGCTACCAGCGCACTTGCATTCGTCATAGCAATTCCAATCATATCATTCTCCAAAGCCATCATAGCATGTATGCCAGCTATACCAAAGTGATTGCTATTTTGCACACTCACCCAACCAGTACCCACATTTTTTGCTTTATCAATAGCCACTTGCATAGCATAAGGCGCTACCACCAATCCTAGTCCCGCATCTCCATCCACCACAGCTGTAGAAGGCGTTTCATGTATAATTTTTATTTGTGGCGTTGCATTTATTCGTTGCGCTTCCCACAAGCGTACATAGCCGCTAAGTCTTGCTACACCATGGCTATCAACACCTCTCAAATCTGCACTCAGCAAGGTTTTTGTAGCAATGGTTGCATCTTTTTCCGAGCATCCAATTGTAAGAAATATATTTTTTGCAAAACTAAAAAGTTGTTCGTAAGAAAACAGTTGTTCCATGTAGCGAAGGTAATGCTAACCAAAATATATTCCATATTTGCCTTCGGCATAATATTTTTTATTGGGTGAGCAAAGAAGCAGCTATGGGCAGCATCGTGTCGCCTGTCCCGATTTTTTTCGCATTGGCGTCAAGTTAACTTTTACAAATATCTTTCCAAAGTGAATAGCAGCCGTCCATTCAACTAAACCGCTGACGGGGTTTTCAACCGCCGTCAGGGTTTAGCTACCTTTCTTTAAATTAATAGAAATGATGGAGAGACCCCAACGGCGGCTTTCAGCCCCGTTGGCGATTGTGTAGAGAATAAACCTCTTGTTTGTAAATAATTTTTGTACCTCAAATACACTCTTAACTTGACGCCAATGCGATTTTTTTCGGGATTACTCACTTCATCGGTATACCATTGTTCATCTTTTATTATGCACTAGATTGGAGCGATTGAAAGACCATATATTTTTTACACTAATTTTTTAATTAGTAATTTCGTCAATAATCTTTAAGTGAACATGCAGAAAATTGATTTTAAAATATTGCCAACCATATTGCTAGATGAGTACCTAAAAGCAATAGATAAAAATATGCTTGGTAATATTGAAAAGCTAGAAGAAAGTGAGCTTTCCTTAAATAATTTTAGTTTTTACACTTCTGTATCTGCTGTATATTCATCAAAAATAGAAGGGGAAGATATTGAGCTCGACTCCTATATAAAGCATAAAAAATTTGGCATAGAATTTCTACCCGACTATACAAAAAAGATTGATGATTTATACGATGCATACCAATTTGCAAAGCTGAACGATTTAAACAAAGAAAATATTGCTACCATACATTCATTACTCACTAAAAATATTTTGACAACCACACATCAAGGTAAAATACGTGCGGGTAATATGTATGTAACCACACCCGATGGTAAAATTGAATATGTAGCAGCATCTCCTTTTGAAGTAAATACGGAAATGGAAAAATGGTATGCTGATGTGGAATTGTTATTAAACACAAAACTTACCGTAGAAGAAACATTTTTCTTTGCATCTCTCATTCATTTGGTATTTTTAAAAGTTCATCCTTTCAATGATGGAAATGGAAGAACATCTAGACTTATAGAAAAATGGTTTTTAGCAAAAAAAATAGGCGAAAGAGCTTGGCTTATTCAATCAGAAAAATATTATTATGATAATCTTAGAGCATATTACAACAACCTACGTTCATTAGGTATCGAGTACGAATTGCTTGATTTTAGCAAGGCTCTCCCTTTTTTATGTATGCTACCCAAATCTATAAGTAAATAAAAAAAGAATATCTGACATCTTATGTCTAATATCTTGTGTCTAAAATCTTATATCTTGTGTCTAAAATCTAACATCTAATATCTACTTTTGCACCCATGCAACAATACCTTTCTCTTGTAAAACATATCATAGACAATGGATGCGATAAAGCCGACCGCACAGGTACAGGCACACGCAGTATATTTGGTCACCAATTGCGGTTCAATTTAGCAGAAGGTTTTCCACTGGTAACTACAAAAAAAGTACATTTAAAAAGCATAATACACGAACTGCTTTGGTTTTTGCAAGGCGATACAAATATTGCTTACCTCAAAGAACACAATGTGAAAATTTGGGATGAGTGGGCAGACGAAAATGGAAACCTTGGCCCCGTGTATGGTAAGCAATGGCGCAGTTGGGAAGGCGCAAATGGCGTAGAAGTAGATCAAGTAAATGATGTAATTCATCAATTAAAAAATAATCCGGATAGTAGAAGAATAATTATAAGTGCATGGAATGTTGCCGATTTGCCAAAGATGAAACTAATGCCTTGTCATTGCCTTTTTCAATTTTATGTAGCCCCCTCGCCTGTAGCAGGGGGAAAGGCTAAATTGAGTTGCCAATTATATCAACGCAGTGCAGATGTTTTTTTGGGCGTACCTTTTAATATTGCATCGTACGCATTACTTACGATGATGATAGCACAAGTATGCGACATGGAGCTCGGCGATTTTGTACACAGCTTTGGCGATGTGCATTTATACAGCAATCATTTTGAACAAGCCAATTTGCAATTGACAAGAACACCATTTCCATTACCACAAATGAAAATAAACCCTGCGGTAAAAGATATTTTTAGTTTTACATACGAAGATTTTGAATTGGTAAATTATCAAAGTCATGAGGGGATTAAAGCGCCAGTGGCTGTTTAGTTCAAAGTTGAAGGTTGAAAGTTCAAGGTTCGTTTAATTCAAAACACTTTGCTAAAATAGCAGGGGTTTCAATTTGAAAATATTATTAATTATTCATTATAAATTATTCATTCCCTCATGCTCTCATTAATAGTAGCCACTTCCCTCAACAACGCCATAGGCAAAGCAAACATCATGCTTTGGCACTTGCCCGAGGATTTTAAGTTTTTTAAAAATACCACTTGGGGTATGCCAATAATCATGGGTAGAAAAACATTTGAATCTATTGGTAAGCCATTGCCTGGCAGAACAAATATTATTATTACCAGCAATAAAGATTGGAGTGCAGAAGGCACAAAAACTGCAACAAGTTTGGAAGAAGCTATTCAACGAGCAAAAGAAACAAATGCAAAAGAAATTTTTATAACAGGCGGCGGAGAAATTTACAAACAAAGCATGCCTCTAGCTAATAAAATTTATCGTACGGTTGTGCATACAGAAATTGATGGAGATACTTTTTTTCCGGAATTAGATGAAACGATTTGGGAAAAGGTTTTTGAAAAAAATGTAGCAGCCGATGAGAAGAATAAATACGATATGAGTTTTCAAACCTGGGAGAGGAAAAAAGACTTGAGTTAAAAAACTGTCAGGCTGAGCTTGTCGAAGCCGGTACTATTCTAAAAAAAACTCCTTTATAACTTCACCCGCCTTCGACAAGCTCAGGCTGACATCTCAAAATTCATTGCTTTTAGTTATCACTTTAATAAAACAACTTTGTATTCACACTTTACGTTAGCAAAAAAATATTTTAAATACTACCTTACCGCCTCCAACGGAAAAGGCCACGGCGTGCACTCACCATTCGTATTTGAATTTATAAAATTTGTATTAAACGATAAAAAGAAATACGATGTTTATTCAACTATAGAAAAGCAACGACAAGTTTTATTAAACGATAAAAAGATTATTGAAGTAGAAGATTTTGGAGCTGGTTCAACTGTTATAAAAACCAAACAGCGAGTTGTGAAGGATATTGCAACATCTTCATTAAAACCCAAAAAGTACAGCCAGTTACTTTTTAGAATGATACAATACTATAATAAAAAAAATGTGCTAGAATTGGGCACATCTTTCGGTATTACTACATCATATATTGCTGCTGCAAAAAATAACCCAACTGTTACTACAATGGAGGGTTCAGTAAATATTGCCACTATTGCGCAACAAAGTTTTGACTCGTTGCAAATAAATAATGTGACTATAGTAAAAGGAGATTTTGAAAAAACACTATCTCCACATTTGAACAAAATAGATAGGATAGATTTTGCTTTTTTAGATGGCAATCATCGCAAAGTGCCCACCTTGCAATATTTCAAACAAATTCTTACAAAATCTAATGAAGAAACCATTTTTGTCTTTGACGATATTCATTGGAGTGCAGAAATGGAAGCGGCTTGGGAGGAATTAAAAAGCCACGAGTCTGTTACGCTTACAATCGATTTATTCTTTATTGGTATTGTATTTTTAAAAACAGATTTTAAGGTAAAGCAGCATTTTGTGGTGAGATATTAGTTGATTGGTTATTGGTTGATTAGTTGACTTTCACAATCATTTAGAAAATGTTCCTAAATCAACTATTTTACTAATCAACTAATAAACAAAAATCCTTATCTTGTAACAATAATATTATTTATGACGATTGGAGTTTTAAAAGAATCAAATAACGAAACAAGGGTTTCCCTTTTACCCGAACATGTTGTTGCATTAAGAAAGCAACAAGTAAATGTAGTAATAGAAAACGGTGCTGGCGAAAAAGCCTTTGCCTCTAATGAGCAATATCAAACTGCAGGTGCAACATGCGCTAGCAGAAATGAAGTGTTGCAACAGGCCGATATCATTTTATCAATTCATGCATTGGCAGATAATGATATTACCAATTGCAAAGCAAAAATATTATTTGGGTTTTACCAACCACTATTTAATGCAACACACATAAAAAGTTTAGCAGAAAAAAACTTTACCATTTTTAGTATTGATATGCTGCCACGTACTACCCGTGCACAAAGTATGGATGTGCTCAGTAGCCAAGCAAATATTGCAGGGTACAAAGCAGTATTGTTGGCAGCTAATATGTATCCAAAATATTTCCCCATGTTTATGACAGCGGCAGGTAGTATTCCACCAGCAAAAATGTTGATATTGGGCGCAGGTGTAGCTGGTTTACAAGCCATTGCTACTGCAAAAAGATTAGGTGCAGTAGTGGAAGTATTTGATACAAGGCCACAAGTAAAAGAAGAAGTAATGAGCCTTGGTGCAAAGTTTGTAGAAGTGCAAGGCGCTGCCGATGCAGCAAAGGCCGGTGGTTACGCCGTAGTGCAAACAGAAGAATTTATGGCTAGGCAAAAAGCACGCATTGCAGAAAGCGTAGCCAAGAGCGATATCATTATTACAACAGCTGCCATTCCAGGAAAAAAAGCACCGATATTGATTACAGAAGAAATGTTGCAAAGTATGAAAAGTGGGTCTGTAATTATAGACTTGGCAGCATCTACAGGAGGCAATACTTCACACACCAAAAACAATGAAACAGTACAAGTAAATGGAGTGAGCATTATTGGCAATTCAGCCCTTGCGGCTTCTATGCCAAGCGATGCAAGTAAATTGTATGGAAAAAATATTTTAAACTTTTTGCAGCTCATCATAAATAAAGAAGGTGGAATAAATTTAAATTTTGAAGATGATTTGGTTAAGGGGACTTGTGTTGCGCATGGTGGAGTGGTTACCAATGAGAGGGTAAGTGCTTTAGTTCAAAGTTGAAATACTCTAATTATAAAATTGTCAGGCTGAGCTTGTCGAAGCCGGGGCTATTCATAATTTAGCCCGGTGTTACAAACTCACCCGCCTTCGACAAGCTCAGGCTGACATAAAAATTATACAACGTTTTAATTCCATCAAATTCGATGGAATTTTAAACTAATTATGGCGAAATCGCCATAATTAAAAATAACAATTTATCAGTAAAACAATGCAACAATTATTTAACTTTTTCACTACCCACCAGCAAATAATTTACATAGTAATCCTAATGATATTTTTAGGAATAGAAGTAATAGGCAGAGTGCCAAGTGTACTGCACACGCCGCTTATGAGCGGTGCCAATGCCATACATGGTGTCGTTATCATTGGTGCATTAATTGTAATGGGAGAAGCGGCATCTGATAATTATGTGGCATTAATTTTAGGATTTTTAGCAGTTGTATTAGGTACACTAAATGTGGTTGGTGGTTTTGTAGTTACAGATAGAATGCTCGAAATGTTTAAAAAGAAAAAAGCATAAGCAGTTGGCAAAGAGCAGTTGGCAAAAAGCAGTTGGCAGTTTGCAAAAAGCAGTTCGGAATTAAGCAATTCGCACTTTTCAACAAAACACAATCTTCGCAAACTTTGAACTTTGAACCTTGAACCTTGAACTTTAAACCTTGAACCTTGAACTTTAAACTTTGAACCTTATATGTTTTCAATTCTCACCATCATCTACCTAATAGCTTCCGTTACATTTATTGTAGGTTTAAAAATGTTATCACATCCAGAAACTGCTCGTAAAGGAAACCTCATAGCAGCAGGTGGAATGGCATTGGCTATTTTCGGTACTATCTTTTTGTATGAAACAGCAGATGGGCATCGCTTAGGAAATTTAGTTTGGATGTTTGGTGCATTGGTAGTAGGAGGAGTGCTTGGTGCTGTTAGTTCACGCAAGGTAAAAATGACGCAGATGCCAGAGATGGTAAGTCTTTTTAATGGTATGGGCGGTGCATGTGCCATGTTGATTTCTCTTATTGAGTTTAATAAAATTGGGGGCAACGAAATAGAATTGGGGCATTATATTGCCATCGTTTTTGGGTTAGTAATTGGTAGTATTTCTTTTGCAGGAAGTATTATCGCTTATTTGAAATTGAGTGGCAGGCAAAAAGATATTAGTTTTAAAGGACAGCATATTTTTAATGCATTATTGTTTGTTATTATTTTAGTAGGAGCTGTGTTTGCTTATTTTGCTGCTCCAGAAAATGCACATTTATTCTTTTATGGCACATTTGCACTAGCTATATTATATGGTGTATTTTTTGTTTTGCCTATTGGTGGTGCAGATATGCCCGTGGTTATTTCATTGCTCAATTCGCTTACAGGTGTAGCAGCAGCTTGTGGTGGTTTTTTATACGATAATAAAGCCATGCTTACTGGTGGTATTTTGGTAGGTGCAGCAGGTACTTTGCTTACTGTTTTGATGTGCAAAGCCATGAACCGTTCTTTGCTAAATGTAATTATTGGCAACTGGGGTGGGAGCAATGCTGCATCAGCATCTACAGATCAGGGTGGTGCATATAAAGAAGTAACCATAAGCGATGCAGCCATGCTTATGAGTTATGCAAAAAAAGTAGTGATTGTACCGGGTTACGGACTTGCCGTAGCACAGGCACAACACACATGCCATGAGCTAGAAAAAATATTGACAGAAAAAGGAGTGGAAGTTTCTTATGCAATACACCCAGTTGCAGGTCGTATGCCTGGACACATGAACGTGTTGCTTGCCGAAGCAGATGTTGCGTATGAAAAATTAGAAGAAATGGAAGATGCTAATGGCAATTTTAAAACAACAGATGTGGTATTGGTATTAGGTGCAAACGATGTGGTAAACCCTGCTGCAAAAAACGACCCGGCATCGCCAATTTTTGGTATGCCAATATTGGAAGTAGAGCAAGCTAAAACGGTTATCGTAAACAAACGAAGCATGAAACCAGGTTATGCTGGTATAGAAAATGCATTGTTCTTCCAACCAAAAACATCTATGCTTTTTGGTGATGCAAAAAAAGTTTTGCAAGATTTGTGTGCAGAGGTGAAAGCGAGTTAATGTTTAATGTCTACCATTTTTAAAAATGGAGATTGTAAAGTATTATTAATTATTATTTTTTGTTAACAAGCTGAAAAGCAATAAGCAACTACAGTGGCGACGCTCCGTTCAACTATATTTCACTCATCATCTTTTATCAAAGCGAGTGTGTGTGCATGGTTTTTTTGTATATTTTCTATAAACTCTAACGCACAAAACTATTTTGCCAATGCAGATTTTGAAGCCGTAAATAATTGTGCAGAGTTGCATCAAGACTGCTCTTCAGAAGCTTGGTTTTATCTAAAACCAGCGCTTACTCCGTTAATTTACCCCAATATAGTCCCCAAGCCATTCAGCGGAAAAGATTTATTGATTTTACACATAGAAAATGTTTTTAAGAAAGTTGAGCATCATCCTTTTGTTTATACCATGCTTTGCTGCCCATTGCAAAAAGGCAAAAAATATAAACTTTCGTTTTATGTAGATTCTGGGCAAAATAAATTTATAGGCATTGATTTTTATTTTAGAAACAAAGAATTTACTTCCGATAATTTTAATATCGATTCTATAAAACCTGCTATACATATATCGCAAAAGGATATCATAAATAGTTTTAGTGGATGGAATTTTATAGAAACATATTACATTGCTACAGGCAATGAAAAATTTTGCTTGCTAGGCAATTTTAATAGTAAATCTTTACAGCATGAAGAAAAGCAAAGGATGAATAAAGCTGGTGATTTTTTTTATTTTATTGATGATATTAATTTTGGACCAGTTGTAAAAGAAAAGCCTTGCCAAGAATATGAAAAAAGTATAGAAAAATTATATTCACAAAACCTTCGGCATACCGAACGTGCATTAGTAGAAGAATTGCCCTCCTTTATCATAGATACCATTACAGTGCCTTCCGTATTTTTTGAAACAGATAAGGCTATCTTAAAACCTTCTTTTAAAAAATTGATAGATAAAATTATACTTAAGTTTAAGAACAAAACCATTTCAAAAATTGAAATAGAAGGCCATACAGATAATACAGGAACAGAAGAACGAAACATTATTTTGTCAAATGATAGAGCCGAAGGCGTTCTACAATATTTTGTACAAAAGGCGCCTTATTTAAAAGAGAAAATAACTGCAACAGGCAAGGCTTCCAATTTTCCTATTGCAGAAAATAATAGTGTTTATGGCAGGGCAAAAAATAGGCGAGTACAAATTATTTTGACCTATACTGTCCAAAAATAATCATGGTAGACCCTATTTATGATTGCCACAAGAGTTGGCAGATTTTGATACAGATTTTTCAAGAAAAAGGAGCATAAAAAAAGGAGTACTTTTATTTAAAGGAAGGTACAATTTTAAATGTACCCGAATTATAAACATCCGATGTTTTAATGCTCGCAATTTCGCATCTTTGCAAAAATTATTACCCCTTATTGTATCAGTTATTTCTGTTATTTATTCACAAACAGAAAATAAAATTTTTGATTATGAAAAAAATATTATTCTTATTATTAGCCATTCCTTTTTTTGCCAAAGCGCAGGAAGGTTCTTTAATGGTAAACGGAACAGCTGGCAATTTATATTTGAACCATACTACAGCACCAAAAGAAAGCTTTTACAGTATTGGAAGATTATATAATATTAGTCCAAAAGAAATTGCACCATACAATAATTTAGTTTTAGAAAAAGGAGTAAGCATTGGGCAAAATATTAAAATCCCCCTAAAGGCAAATTTTATACAAGCCAATGCTGTAGCAACGGATGAAGCAGCAGTGCCTGTTTACCATAAAGTAGAACCCAAAGAAACATTGTATCAATTGAGTACTCGTTTTAATAAAGTACCCATAGCTTCTTTAAAAGCATGGAACAATTTGCAAGATGATGTGGTAAACCCTGGGCAGGGCTTAATTGTAGGATACTTAAAAGTAAAAAAAGAATTGTCTTCTCTCTCGCAAAATAGTGTGACCATGCCGGTGGTAAAAAACGAACCAGCTATAGCGGTGGTTAAAGAAAAAGCGCCAGTAAAAAAAGAAATAGAACCAAAAGCAGTTGTGGTAAAAGAAACGGTGAAGGCACCTGTTCAAGAAGTAATAAAACCTGTAGTAGTACAAGAAGTAGAAAAGAAAGTCGTAATGGAAAAAGTGGTTGTACAACCTCAAAAAGATCCAATTGTTGCTAAGGTGGAAGAGGATGTTGTTTCGGAAGAAGCAGATGCAAAAGATTTTAAAGGAGGTGTTTTTAAAGTATTATACAGCAATGGGGGCAATGAAACTAGCGGCACGGCGGGAGTATTTAAAAGCACTAGCGGCTGGGAAGATGGTAAATATTATTGCTTACATAATGCAGCTTCGCAAGGCACTATTGTAAAAATAACGAACAAAGCAAATGGTAAATTTGTTTATGCAAAAGTATTAGATTTAATGCCAGATCTAAAGCAGAATAGTAATTTAAAAATTAGAATTAGCAATGCTGCTGCAGTTGTGCTTGGGGCAGGACTTGCAAACTTTGAATGTTTGATAAGTTATTAATTTCTAAAAATTGTAATACAAAAAAGCCGCTACATTTCTGAGCGGCATTTTTGTTGTTTTTGTGTTTTAGTTTTTAGTTCCCTTTTATCATAAACACATATCCTTCCATTTTCTTTATTTGTGTTTCTCTATCAAGTCCTTTAAGAGATGGAGCAGATGTTATTTTTATTTTTTCATCATCCTTTTGTTTTTTCACTTCGTTAATTGCTTTATAAATGTAAGCGGATTTAATAGCAAATACTACACCTGTAGCATCCGTTTCTTTGCTCGTAATAACGCCAATTAAATCTCCATTTTTAGAAATTACAGGCGAGCCACTATTTCCTTCATTTGCCGATGTGCTAATTTGACAAAAAGTACTATCCATTTTATACCCATTTCTTGCACTTACATAACCTTCGCCATATACAATTTCTGCTTTAGGATACCCCATTAAAAATATAGATTCACCTAGGTTTGCACCCGATTTTCTAACGCTATAAGGTAAAGCTGGTAAACGTTTAAAGCTAGAATCGGTAATTTTAATGATGGCCAAATCTTGATCTACATTTACATAAACAGCGGTAGCGTCAAATTCCACTCCTTTAATATTTTCTACAATAAGATGATGCGCTGCTTGTTTTACAACGTGCGCATTGGTAACAATATAATTGTTTGTTGCATCTATCATAAAACCAGTAGCTCTAAAACGAGCATCAAGTTTTTCTTTGACTGGAATAGTGTTGATACCTCCAGCTTGTAATTGATTTAATTGGGTTTCAATTTTACGAGTTTTTTTCTCTTGTGCATTCAGCTTTTCTACAAGTGGTTTTATATTTTTATCTCCATCTTTAGTAACAGAAGAAACTATTGTACCAACAAATATTGAAACAATACCAGCAATAGAGGCAGCCACAGCAATATCTTTTTTGTATCTATGCCAAAGTTGTACAATTCTTCCATTCGATTGTGGTGTAGAACGAGATAAGAATTTTTCTGCAATCAATTTATTTTCTACTTCTCCTACAATTGATTTAAAGTTTTTTGTGCTGCTATAATTATCCAATTGATTTAAAAAGAAAAGTTGCTCCACTACAGCTTGGTCTAGCTCTGGATTATTTTTTCTTAAATCTTCAAAATAAATTTTTTCTTCGGCACTCATTTCGCCTCTTGCAAAGCGTTCTGCAGCGTCCATTAATAAAGTATCTTCCATTAGTCCGTGTTTTTATATTGTGCAAAAAAGAGTTTCTTTAAACGCACAAGGCATTTATATTTTTGTGTTTTTGCATTATTTGCATTGGTATATCCAAATTCTTGCGCAATAACGTTCATGTGCTTTTTTTGAAGATAATATGCTTGTAATAAACTTTTACAAGGTTCTCCAATTTTATTCATGGCACTTTCCATTATCACAAAATCGTTCTGTATTTTCAAATGTTGCTCTATCTCATCTTCCACTGGTATTATTTCTTCCAGCCCATCTGGTTGAGAAGTGTATCGTTGTTGCTGCTGTAATTTCTTTAGCCACAATCGCCTAGCCACAGAGTAAATAAAGGTTTTTAATAAGCTTGTTAGCTCAAAATGGCCAGTTTTTACCTTTTCAAAGAGTACAATTACTGTTTCTTGAAACAAATCTGCAGCATCATCTTTGCTACCTGCATTGGCAATAACCATAGTTTGTACCATATTATAGTGCTGCTTGTACAATTGCTCTATACAATCTTTGTCTTCTGCAGCTATTCCTTCCAGTAAAATCTTATCTTTTTCTAGTGTACTCACCTATGAATCTTATTTATTAATACAAAATAAAGCTTTTAGTAACCCAAATAATAATTTTAAAATATTTTTTTTAGAAAAGGGTTACCTTTTTTTCGTTTGGGTATTAACTACTGAATTATAATTTAAAAAACTCAAAAACAAATCAAAATGAAAAAATTTCTTGCAATCGCAGCTGTAGTTATCGCATTCACATCTTGCGAAGAAAAAAAAGCTGTAGGAACTGACGCAACAACTCCTGTAACTGAACAAGCTGCAACTGACACAACTAAAGCTGCTACTGATACAAGTGCTGCAGCTAAAATGGTGGAAGGTGCTGCTGGTGCTGCAACTGACGCTGTAAAAGGTGCTGCTGCTGCTGGTACTGACGCTGTAAAAGGCACTGCTGCTGCTGGTGCTGAAGCTGTAAAAGGCGCTGCTGCTGCTGGTGCAGAAGCTGTAAAAGGTGCTGCTGCTGCTGGTGCAGAAGCTGT
Organism: Ferruginibacter sp.; assembly: GCA_043729825.1. Classification (GTDB taxonomy): domain Bacteria; phylum Bacteroidota; class Bacteroidia; order Chitinophagales; family Chitinophagaceae; genus Ferruginibacter. The sequence continues at coordinate 288 of JAYTLA010000064.1, read as the reverse complement.
AAAAGGTGCTGCAACTGAAGCTGTAAAGAAGTAATTCTTACAAAATCATAATTACTTTTAAAAGTAATAATAGCCACTCTAGTTTTCTAGGGTGGCTTTCTTATTTTATTCCAATTGGTAATTTTTACGACCCGTAGTTGTTAACTTTGAAGCAATTGGTCATTTAATTAATAAATAATAGATTAATAGTTATTGTTGTCCGAGATAATGCTCTAAAGTTATCATTATTTTTTTTAGATACTTAACCCTGCTCACACTTCCTTACATTTCCATTTTAGTTTGCAAAGC
>JAYTLA010000063.1:0-18622 GCA_043729825.1 Ferruginibacter sp. | reverse complement strand
CAGTTACTAAAATTCATCGTCCATTTTACTCGACTGTCTTTTGTTTCTTCCTTGGTCATCATCCACAAAGTATAATATTTTCCTGCTACCCATTCATCTACAAAGTTGTCGTAAAATTTGCTGCCCGGGTTTCCGCTTTGCCCACCCGGATACACGCCATAGGCTTCAGTTTTAGCTGTAAGGTTCACAATCATTCTCCAACTCGGACCATGCTTTTCTTTTGTAGCATTTATCATTGTACCACCACCGCCAATGGGCAAATTCATTCTGCTAAATGGCTCAATTTTTAATAAATGACTTACTTGTGTACCCTTATCTTTTGCCCAATCCAATTTTCCCTCTGTCTCTATTTTCTTCAACGATAACACCGCTTCTTTAAACGATTGCGTAGCCATATCTGTTAATGTTTCTTTTTGAGTGGTGGCTATATCATCAAAAAACTTATATGCCGAATCTTTAAGTGTGGCCTCTATCAATGTACTTTCAAATGGCATTTGTATTGGCTTTGGTGCATTTGCAAATTCATCTTTATACACATTTTCTTTAAACTTTTTAAACAACTCATCATACACAGTTGCGCCTTTAGCATCTATATCGTTTCTCAAATTCCAAGACGATAGCAATGCAAAATATTTTTGTTCATCTGCATTAAAAGAAGTTTTATTTATCCTTTTCATAAACACAGGCATCATTTCTTGTGCATACAAATTAAAATTTTCTGTTTGCAGCGCCATCATATCTTGCGGCGTTATTTGTTGCATACCAGCAAGCTTTTTATTAATCAACAATCCACGTACAATCGGATATTCTCTACCAATATAATAAGGATAAGTTTCATCCACTGGTTTTTGATTGGCACTACTCACAAATCCTCTTTCAGGATTGTACTGGTAAGGCACTTCGTTTTGTGGAATCATACCCTGCCACATGTACGAGCTATCAATGCCTGGCATTACAAAATCGCCTTGTCCCTTCCATTTTGCAGGCCAATTGCCTTGTGTGCGAAGGGCTATATCGCCATTTTTACAAGCAAACACACAGTTTTGCCCTGGCGTAGAAAGATTGGTAACTGCCGCAGTATAATCTGCATAATTTTTTGCATGGTTCAATAAATTAAACACCATAAAATCATTACTAGCATCATGTGCTTTCCAACGCACCGCATAACTTTTATTATTCGTTTGCCTGCCGCCATTAAAATTTTCATCGTACATCACTGGGCCAAACACTGTGTAGGCAACCGTATCAATAAACGCTGGTTTACCAGCAATTTTTATTATTTCTTCTTTTAATTCGGTTTTCTTCCAAGCATTATTAAACCAATATTCTTTTCGGGTATTGTCTTTAAATTTTATTTCATAGTAATCCCGCACATCTCTACCACCATTCGTAAAACCAAAAGCACAACTATCATTAAACCCAATAATAACACTCGGCGAGCCCGGAAATGTAGCACCATATGCATTAAAATTGGGTGTACTCAATTGCATTTCGTACCAAATAGAAGGCAAGTTTAAACCAAGGTGGGGGTCGTTGCAAAGTATGGGCGCACCAGCTTTAGTTTTCTTGCCACTCACCGCCCAGTTGTTGCTACCATTGGCTGCATCAGGCTTTTCATTTTCTTCTACACTTACAATACTGGTACTAAAATATGCCGAGTCCACATTTTTTGGTGCAATAGGTTTTATAGAAGCAGGTGCAAATTTTGTGCCTCTTGGTATAATGGGATCCAAGGAATCTTGCACAGCAGGATACAACAAATTAAAATCCTCAGGCGAAAAAAAATGTTTCGCATTCGTCATTTCAAAATCGGTTTCATGCGCACTTAAATCGTATGCCATGTATTTTAAAAACAAAGCCGATTTTAAATTGCTCCAAAGCTCGGGTTTTATACCAAGCAATTTATACTCCACTGGCAAACTACTTTCTGTAAGTGTGGCTATGTAAGCGTTTACGCCAGCAGTGTATGCATCGCAACTCAATTTCGAAATAGCACTTTTTTCAATTTCTTGCAATGCAATTTCCGCCGCAAATACCATTCCCAATCTTCTAAATTCTCTATCGTGCTTCAAAGCTATTTCGCCTACCACTTCGCTTGCACGCCCCGCAGCAGAATACGTTTGCAGCTCCATTTGAAACAACCTAAACTTTGCGTGCAAATAACCTTGCACAAAATACACATCACTTTCATTCTCCGCAAACACTTGCGGCACAAGCCTTTCATCAAAATACACCGAGGTCTTACCTTTAAGATTTGCAAACTTCAAATCTTCCGAAAAGTTGTTATCGGCAGGCTCTGCATTTTGCCAAAGCCCATGCTGCGGCGATAATAATTTACCAAGCGGTGCGGGTGCTACCATTTTGGTATTTAATATTACAATAAGTACAATCGTAAAAATAGCAGCAGCTAAAAAAGAAATTATTTTCATAAAATTAGTTGTGAACGTAATTTAAAGATTTTTTAGATTACCAAACAAGAAAGTATTTAAGACCCTGTGGAGAAGATTATTTTTTTGAACGCCAGCTTCAAACCATTGTTCAACTTTGGTCCCGCTATTCGCTACAAGTCCTCTCCGCCTTTGGCGGCTGTGGGCTTTCCGCTTCTATCGGGCGTAGGTTTTCATCAGTAAATCTTTACTGAACATTTATAATGCAAGCGCTTCACCAAGTATCTCAACCACCATGTATAAAATCAATAAAACATAGACTTGCAAATGAAAAAATTAAAAATTACTTTTATGAAAAATAGCTTCTCATGAAAAAATATTTTATCATCTTTTTTGTATTGCTTTCTGCAACATGTTTTTCGCAAATAAATGTTGTGCCAATGCCTGCGGAGGTAACGATGGGAAAAGGGAAATTTAATTTAAATTCAAAAACTACCATTATTCTTGGGCATAGTCCTATCCGTGAAGAAATATATGCCAACTATCTAAATAAGATGCTTAAAGAAAAGTATGGCTTCAAATTAAAAATAATTAGAACCAGAAACCAAGGCATAAAAAATAATTTTTTAGAATTAAGTTTCACTCCTTTTGAAGTAAAGCCAGCTGACTCGTACACACTTAATGTGACTGCAAAAAGCATATCACTCGTAAGCTATTATGACAAAGGACTATTTTATGGCATCCAAACACTTCTTCAATTAATAGAAAACAACAAACTACCCAACACAAAACAACAAACACCAAACAAACAATTAACCCCAAACAATTTAACAATACAACAATTAAACATAACCGACTACCCCCGCTTCCCCTACCGTGGTATGCACCTCGATGTTTGCAGACACTTCTTTCCTGTGGACTATGTAAAAAAATACATTGATTATTTAGCTGCATATAAGTACAATACTTTTCATTGGCACCTTACCGAAGACCAAGGCTGGCGCATAGAAATAAAAAAATATCCTAGCCTTACCAAAGTAGGCAGTAAAAGAGATAGAACTCTTATTGGAAGATACGGCAGCAATACATATGACAGCATAAAGTATGGTGGCTACTACACACAAGCACAAATAAAAGAAATTGTACAATACGCCGCAGCCCGCTACATCACTGTTATTCCAGAGATAGAAATGCCGGGGCATAGTACAGCTGCACTAGCCAGTTATCCTTTTTTAGGTTGTACAAAAGGCCCATATAAAGTAATGGACACTTGGGGAGTGTTGGATGATGTGTATTGTGCAGGCAATGATAGTACGTTTACTTTTTTGCAAAATGTATTAGATGAAGTCATGCAACTCTTCCCCAGCAAATACATACACATTGGTGGCGATGAATGCCCAAAAGAAAGATGGAAAAAATGTGCTGCTTGCCAAAAAAGAATGAAAGATAATAACCTAAAAGATGAACATGCACTACAGAGTTATTTTATACAACGCATGGAAAAATATTTAAACAGCAAAGGCAGAAGCATTATTGGTTGGGATGAAATATTAGAAGGTGGCCTTGCACCAAATGCTACCGTAATGAGCTGGCGTGGCGAAGAAGGTGGCATAGAAGCTGCCAAACAAAACCACAATGTAATTATGACACCAGGCAGCCATTGTTACTTAGATCATAGCCAATCTAAAAACGAAGACAGCCTTACCATTGGCAGTTATTTGCCATTAGAAAAAATATACAATTACGAGCCAGTACCTGCTGTATTAACTGCCGAACAACAAACCCATATCCTCGGTGCACAAGGCAATGTGTGGACAGAATACATAGCCAATACCAGTAAATTAGAATACATGGTTTTTCCACGCATGATAGCACTCAGCGAAGTATTATGGAGCCCAAAAGATAAAAGAGATTGGAAAGATTTTGAAAGAAGGTTGCCAACTATTTTTGAACGATTGGATGTAGCAAAAATAAATTATAGTAAGGCGTATTATGATTTAAAAGCAACTGTTTTACCTACAGAAAATAATGATGGAGTTTATTGGAAAGTAGAAACATCAACTAAAGAGCCGATAATTATAAATTTTAATAGAGGTGATTCAATTTGGCCTTATACCGAACCGCAAAAAATTAATCCATTTGTTTCCATTGCAAGTGCTAGTAATAAAAAAACATATTTAACACAAAGGTTTCATTTCAACAAAGCCACAGGCAAAAAAATAACTCTCGTAAACCAACCCAGCAAAACTTACCCAGGCGAGGGTGCTTTTACTTTAGTGAATGGCGTACAAAACGAAAAGGGCACCGCAAGATCATCGGAGTTTTTGGGCTTTCAAGGTACAGACTTAGATGCCACTATAGATTTCGAAAAAGATGTGGACATATCGACCATAAAATTACACACACTTCATCAAAACAGAAGTTGGATCTATTTGCCTATAGAAATTGAAGTATCGTTTATGCCATACATAGACACAACAATTATTACAAGGCATCCACCTATTGTTTCTTTGTTTCATAAAGTAACAGATAAAAATAATGTGCAAGTTATAAATTTAACCGAGCCAAAAACTTGTCGTTACCTACGTGTGCGTGCAAAAAATTTTGGTACAATACCAGCAGGGCAGCCTGGTGAGGGTAAAGGAGCTTGGTTATTTGTAGATGAGATTGAGGTGGAGTGATTTTTTTAAAAACTTTTCAAAATCCTATATACCCTATTAAGAGGCATTTAATTTGATCAATAAGGAATATCATAGAAAGAAGTATGTATCATATTCGCCACAATTTTATCAATTGGTAAGGTCAAACAATCTTCATTAAAGTCGTTCATAGCTATAAAACGAAACGTTTCTATCTCTTTTTGCTGTTCATAAATTTTCATTTCTCTTTCATCAAAATCGAAAGGTTGGGTACGAAGTGGTGCAGTAATAGGTTCAAGCGGTTTTACTGCATAATAAATAGACATTATTTGATCTCCTTCTTTAAATGCTGAGGGCTGAAAAAAATCGGTAGTATATATATGTTCGCCAACTTCAACTTTCAAATTCATTTCTTCCATAAATTCTCTTGCAAGGCAATCTCGTGTACCCTCTCCTTCTTCTAAACCTCCACCACAAAATTTTGTAATTTTCATTCCACGAATCAACTCATCGGCTACTAAAACTTGATGTTGGTCATTTATTAAAATTCCGTAAACTCTAATGGTAATCATGTATTATTTTTTTCTGCTAAAAAATTTAACTGCCACATAAGCCAATATAATTAGTGAAATAGCAATAGGCACCCAAAATGCAATAGCCGAATGTTGAAATGGCAACGGTACATTCATACCATAAATACTTGCAATTAAAACCGGAATACTCAAGAAAAGCGTAATGGTGGTGAGCCTTTTGAGCACTTCGTTTTGGTTATTGCTAATAATGCTTGCAAACGCATCGAGCGTACTTACCAAAATATTTGTGTATGTATTGGCAGTTTCCAAAGCTTGCGATGTTTCAATTACCAAATCTTCTAAAAAATCTTTTTCATCTTCGCTCAATTGTAAAAAATTGGTACGAGCAAGTTTCATTAACAATAATTCGTTGCTCCTTAGTGCTGTTACAAAATACACCAAACTTTTTTGAATGCGCATCAATTGAAATAGTTCTTCATTTCTATTTGCTGCATACAATTTTTGTTCCAAAGCATTTCTGCGTTGGTTTATTTCTTTAAGATGATCTTGATAATTGTTTATTACTTTTTCAAATATTTTAAGCACCATCATATTACGCTTATCGGGATGGCGATTTTGAAAACTATTTAGAAATTTTTTGATGGCTTCGTTTTCAAAAGAATTTACCGTTACAATTTGCCCATTGGTAAGAATAATACAAATGGGTATGGTAATATAAAATGCATCGCTCTCATTAAACGAATTATTTTCTGTTGGCGTTTTTATTACAATCAATTTTACATCGTCTTCGGCTTCGTAGCGGCTACGCTCATCAATATCCAAAGAGTCTTTTAAAAAATCTAACGGAATATTCATTACCGTACTTAGCTCCGAAAACTCTTCTTGCTTGAGTGGTGGCAATACATTTACCCAAGTACCACTGCTGGGTTTATCTGTAGCCACAGTATGTTGGTCAATAATGTTGAAATACTGAATCATTAATATTATTTAAATTTTTACCTTTCCTTTAAATACAAAATTAGCCGGGCCACAAAGATAAATATCGGAAAAACTTTTATCGTCTGTTTTATTAAACTCCACACTAAGCTTTCCGCCATTGGTTATTACTTGTACTTCGTTAAATCCTCTTTCGTTGTGTGCGCTTGCAAGTGCAGCAGCTGTTACGCCTGTGCCACAACTCAACGTTTCGTCTTCTACACCACGTTCGTATGTTCTCACATAAATTGAATATGGCCCTGTAACTTCTACAAAATTTACGTTTACACCTTTCTCTTCAAAAGCTTTGCTGTAGCGTATTTCGTGCCCTTCATTCTTTACATCTAAATGCCTTACGCCTCTAGCAAATTTTATATAGTGTGGCGAGCCTGTGTTTAAAATGGCATAGCCTGGGTGTTCTTCAAAATCATTAACGTCTTGCATTTTTAAGCGAATAGTATTATCCAAATCGATACTTGCCTCGTGTGCGCCATCTACTGCTAAAAAAGAATAGCTATTTTTATGCATACCCAAATCGTAGGCAAAACGCACCATGCATCTGCCACCATTGCCACACATGGAGCTGGGGTTTCCATCAGAATTGTAGTAAATCATTTCAAAATCGTATCCTTCCTTTGTTGCAAGAATAATTAATCCATCTGCGCCAATACCAAATCTTCTATCGCATAGTTTTTTTATAGCATGAACATCAAGTTCCGGCAAATTACCATCTCGATTATCAAAAAGAACAAAATCATTCCCAGTTCCTTGATACTTATAAAATACTATTTCCATTATATTTTTTCTGAAATTATTTCTAACGTTTTTTTAATTAAATTTTCCACTGTAGCATTTCCATCGCTACTAAATTCTTGGGTTATTCTATTGGCCACAATTGCACTTAAAGATAAACAATGATGCCCCAACATTTTTCCCAAACCATAAATGGCAGAGGTTTCCATTTCAAAATTACTGATGCGATGTTGGCCAAAAGTAAATGATGTTAAGCTATCAATAAGATTTGGTTGTATAAGTCCTAAGCGCAACACACGCCCTTGTGGGCCATAAAAGCCAGGGCAAGTAACCGTAATGCCATGATGAATACCATCCACAAATTCTTTGAGCAAAGCAGGACTAGCACCAAAAATATATGGTTTTGTAATAGCTTCCATTTGAGTATGTGTAACAAAAGCTTGTTGCAATTGTAGTTCTTCATCATTATTTGTATGGCGATAGAAATTCATTAAATTATCTAGCCCAAGCCCATGCGTACTCGCCACAAAACTATCTACAGGTATTTCTTTTTGCAAAGAGCCACATGTACCCACTCGAATAATATTTAATTGGGTCAATTTTTCTTTTATAGTTCTTGTTTCAAAATCTATATTTACCAATGCATCAAGTTCGTTTAAAACGATATCAATATTATCGGGTCCAATACCTGTACTCGTAACTGAAATTCTTTTTTTGCCAATATACCCAGTATGTGTTACAAACTCCCTGTGATTATTAGTAAATTCAATACTATCAAAATGTTTGCTCACTTCTTTTACCCTATCTGGATCACCAACAGTAATAATGGTTGTGGCTATTTCCTCGGGGCGACAATTTACATGGTAAACCGCCCCTCGGCTATTGATTATTAACTCCGATGCTGCTATACGATTCATACATATTGTTTAAGCACCCAATTTCGATTAAAAATTTAGTATTCTGATAAAAATTTCCCTATTTTTGCAAACCTAAATCTTAAATCAGTAAATCTTAATGCTGAAATAAGCAATGGTCCTTTGGCCGAGTGGCTAGGCAAAGCTCTGCAAAAGCTTCTACAGCGGTTCGAATCCGCTAGGGACCTCGGAAAACAAAAGCTGCATTTTATATGCGGCTTTTTTGTTTTTAAAACTATCTGTTTAAATTATTTTAATGAAGTTAATTTTACAAAAATTATCTTTGTTTCTAAATATGAGCTACAAAAAAATCGTCCAATACATTGCCATCTTATCGTGCGGAGCGCTTATTGCAACTTGCTTTATTCCTTGGGTACATTATAATAGTATTAATACCACTTTTACTGGTTTCAATGTAAAGGAATTTGCCACAGGTGTCAATTATGGCAAGGCTGGGCGCATCATTACTATTTTCACCGCTGCCAGTCTTTTACTTACTTTATTGCCTTTTTCGGTGCCAAAAAGAATAAACATGTTTGTTTGTGCATTATTGTTTGCCTATAGCATTCGTACGTATGTGCTTTTTACTGGTTCTTTATTTGATGGAGAGGTAGAAAAACTGGCTGGCATTTATCTTATTGTAATCCTTTCTTTGGTTTTGGTAATTTGTAGTATTTTCCCCAATTTGAAAGAGAATGAAAAAGAAGCATAAAATAATTTAAAAAAATATACTTTTTTTATTAACTTACCGTTTAATCGGAAATATATTTAAATTCAAAGTTTATATTTAGTAAAATCCTTATAACATCTGATTGTGAAATTATTAACATGTTATAAGGTTACATAAATTTAAGTAGAGTATTAACTATGTTTGTAATCAAATTAATCAATTAAAAATTAAATTTAAACAAAATGAAAATCACAAAAATTACAATGGCTGCTGCATTGATGCTTGCGGTAGCATTTACAAGTTGCAAACCAAAAGATGCTGATGTAAAAACAGCAATTGAAACAGCACTTAAGGCTGACCCTAGCGCAGCTACCACAATGGTAGATGTAAAAGAAGGTGTAGCTACAATATCTGGTGTATGCAAAGATGATGCTTGCAAAACAGGTTGCGAAAAATTAGTTGCAGGTGTAAAAGGTGTAAAATCTGTTGTAAACAATTGCACAGTAACTCCGCCACCACCACCACCAGCTTCTTTAGCTACTACGCTTGATGCTGCTACACAACAAAAGGTAAAAGATGGTTTGAAAGATATGACCACATTAGTATTGCAAGGTTTTTCTGGTAAAGGTGCTATCATCAATGGAGAAATATCTAAAGATGGTAAAATGAAATTAATGCAAATGTTGGCTTCTGCAAAAGTTTTGCTAGATGCTGCTTCTAATATAACAATTAAGTAATTCAAATTAATAAGTAAAAAATAAAAAATAAATAAGATGGCATTACAAGATAAATATGCAGAATTAATTGCTGCAGCAACAGCGCAAGGCGTTTCTAACCTTTCAGTAGCTGAACAAGATGGCGTATTACACGTTGCAGGAACTGCTGCCAACACGGCTACTTACGATGCTCTATGGGCATTGTACGACAAACTAGACCCTGGAATGGCTAGTGGAGATTTGATGATGAATGTTGACATTAAAGCTGATGCTGGTGCACAGTTGCAAGTAACAACAGATTCTAGCAATCTTAACATTAGAGCTACCCCAAGCACTGATGGTGCAATTGTAGGTAAAGCTGGACACGGCGAAACAGTTACACTTGTTGAAAAAACTGATGATAGTTGGTGGAAAGTAAGAACAGCTGATGGTGAAGAAGGTTATGCATATGCACAATACCTTTCTCCACTTTAATTTAATAATTAATTTCTTTTAAAAATGCTGTTTCAATTATTTGAAACGGCATTTTTGTTTGTAGTATTGTTTATTAATCTATTCGCTAAAAAAATCGCTAGAAGATGTTTTTTTTAATGACATATTTGGCAAGAAAAAAAGTGCATGGAGAAAAATTGTATTTAAGGCGATTTTAAGAAATTAAAATAAATGCAGTATTTATAGTATTTTTGCATTGGTTTAAAAAAAATCAAAGTACCCTTAACCAATTGTTTGAGAACAATAATATGTTCATTAACAACCTTACTTGAGTTATAAAGTAGGTAGTGGTAAAAAATGAACATATGAAAAAATTGTTTTTTGTTGCAGTGTATTGCTTTACCTATACTTTATCTTTTGCACAAAAAAGCAAAACATTTAAAGGCATGTATATGCAATGGGGCTATAACAAAGAATGGTACACCAGAAGTAATATTCGTTTTAAATTAGCTAATGGCGATGACTTTACTTTTGTAATGGCAAAGGCACATGACAAACCTGATTTAGATGGAATTTATAAAAACCCTGTAGAAATTTCTATTCCACAATACAATTATCGTTTAGGTTTTTATTTAAATGATAATAAAACAAAAGCCATTGAATTAAATTTTGACCATATTAAATACGTAGTAACTGATTACCAAAAAGTACGTGTACGTGGTAGAATAAATGGCATACAAGTAGATGGAGATAGTATTTTAGACCCCGAAAATTTTGTACATTTAGAACATACAGATGGGGGAAATTTGTTGCATTTTAATTATGTGCAACAAAATACATTGCTAATGAATAAAGCCAATACTCGACCATTGGTAAATTTAATTTGGAAACTCGGTGCAGGTATAAATATTCCACGTACAGATTTTACGTATCGTGGTGATAGGTATAACAATGATTTTCACGTAGCAGGTTATAACCTAGCTGCAGAAGCAGGCGCAAGATACTATTTTGCTAAAAAATGGTTTTTAGAAGGTACTGGCAAAACAGGTTATGTGCGCTACATAAATGCGCTTGCCAATACCAATACAGATAAAGGCAATAGAGTAATACATGCATTTGGTTATTTTGAATTTATTTTGTTGATTGGTTACGATATCAAATTTTAATTTTTTTATTTAATACCATTGAGTGCAGCACTACATACAAAAATTGTAAAAGAAACGGCTGCATTGTTGGGTTTCGATTTTTGTGGCATTGCCAAAGCACAATTTTTGAATGATGATGCCCGCAGGCTTGAAACATGGCTCAATAAAGGAATGAATGGCAGCATGCAATACATGGAAAGGCATTTTGATTTACGTACAGACCCAACAAAACTAGTTCCGGGTGCTAAATCTATCATCACACTTCTCATTAATTATTTTCCCGAAGAAAAACAACAAGCAGATGCTCCTAAAGTTTCTAAATATGCTTACGGAAAAGATTATCATGATATTATAAGAGAAAAATTAAATCATTTTTTCTTTTTACTAAAAGAAAAAATTGGTGATATACATGGCCGTGGGTTTGTAGATAGTGCGCCTGTACTCGAACGTGCATGGGCACAAAAAAGTGGATTGGGATGGATTGGAAAAAACGGAAACTTGATAAATAAACAACAGGGTTCATTCTTTTTTATTGCATCGCTTATTACCGATTTAGATTTACTTGCTGGCGGAGAAGGCGTAAAAGATTATTGTGGCACTTGCACAAAATGTATTGATGAATGCCCAACGGAAGCTATTTTACCAGACAAAATTGTGGATGGAAGTAAATGTATTTCTTATTTTACGATAGAGTTAAAAGATGCTCTGATACCAGATAAAATGAAAGGACAATTTGATAATTGGCTATTTGGTTGCGATGTGTGCCAAGATGTGTGCCCTTGGAATCGTTTTAGCAAACCCAATACGGCAGAAGGTTTTGAGCCAATACATGAAATTCTACATTACACTGCAAATGATTGGGAGGAATTGACGGCAGAGAAATTTAAAATTATTTTTAGTAAATCGCCATTAAAACGCAGTAAGTTTGAAGGAGTGAAGCGGAATTTGAAGTTTATTACCTAGGATTTACCATTTATTATTTATCATTGGGTTTCTACATATTTCTTTAATGACTGCAGCGCATCTTCATACCCTTGGCCTGCCATTTTCTCTATAAATATTCCGCCAAATTTTTCCCAAGGATACCATCTTAAATGAACAATAGCTTGCCATTGCACTTGCATATTTCCCTGCTCTTGCACTGGCATGAGTGTTAACACGTTTTCAATATCTTTTTCCTTATCTCTTTGCAAATTAATTTTTACCAATGGGTATTTTTTTTCTACAATTACTACTTTATAGGTTTTGCCATTCTGTGTCCATTCTGCTGTAGAATTTACTTGATTGGTAGTAGCACTAAAATTTAAAGCAGTAGAATCGGCTTTAAATACTGGATGCCAATTTTTCCAATTTTTTAAATCGCTTATTTCATTAAACAATTTTATAGAATCAGCTTGTACCGTTACTGCCCTTGCTGTAACAATTCTGCTTGGTATTAGTAATGAGATTAATGTTACCATTACAAACAATCCTATAAAAACAAATATTGCGCCTTTAATTAATTTCATATTTTTCTTTCTTTACATTTTTATTTATTCTAAACCGCTGACTGGGCTTATAGCCGCAGTCAGGGTTTTGCTATTCCCATTTAAAAGCCTTTACCGCCAATACATACACAATTACGCCCCATAATAATAAAATACCAATTTCGTTTCTAATATCCCAAAGGTTTTGCCCTTCGAAAGCCACGCTACGCATAGCTGTATTTAGGTGTGTAAGTGGCATTGCTTTTGAAATGGGTTGTAACCATTTTGGGAAATTATCAACCGAAAAAAAAGTACCACCTAATAAAAATTGTGGTAGTGTTATCAAATTGGCAAATGGTGGAATGGTGCTATCGCTTTTTGCCAAACCACTTACCACAAAACCAAACCCCATAAATATAAGCAAGCCTAAAAAACTTAAAAATAACATTTCGAATAGTGTTGTAAAACCATGGACCAATGTAAATCCAAAAAATAAATAACCCACACCAATAATGACAACAGCTGTCATCATTTGAAAAATTACACGACTAATACCTTCACCTAGTATAATATATGTCCTACTAATGGGTGTTGCAAAAAATCTTTTTAAAACCAATGTATTTCTTAAATTATAAAAAGTAAAAGCTACTCCAAATACACCTGCACTTAGTAAGGAAAATCCTAATTGGCCAGGCAAAATAAAATCGATGGTTTTGTATTCCCTTATTTCTGCAACATCTCTTTTTGGATTAAAATCGAAGAAAGCAAAAGTTGGTCTGCCCTTATATTCAATATCGCTAATGGCATTTATTTTACTTTGCAATAGTGTTGTAAATTGTGGCCATGCATCATTACTGGATGTAGTACTTTTTAATTCTACTCTGTATGGATATGTAGAACCCGCCATTTTTACAATATTTAATACTCCTGCAATTCTTCCTTTTTCTTGCGCAGTTTTTAATTCTTCGGCGGTATTAAATTTTACAATTTTTACCCCTTCGGTATTTTTTAAGGCAAAGTATAATTCATTTGTAGTATCTGCATTTTCTGCCATTACAATTTTATATGATTGCATACCACTGCCACCGCCAATAAAACCAAATACAATGATAAAAATAAAAGGAAAAACAAAGCTAAAAACTACCGCCGATGGACTCCTTAAAATAGAACGTAAACTCGCTTTTGTAATGGCAAACATGGCTTTTACCTGACAATACTTCATACACAATTAATTATTTTGTAAAGCTATAAGAAAAAAAGGATAAAAACTTTGGCAAATTAAGACAAGTGACGTATCTTTGGTGACAAATGACGGACATATGAAAAAAAATAAGAAAATAACACCAAAAATATACGAAGAAGATGAGTCACTTAATGTTGTTAATGAACCAAATGTTTTCTATGGCAATTTAAGAACAACTTCGGCATTAAAAGAATTTAGTTACAACGATTTTAAAAAAATAGCCGATAAAGTTCCATTTTCGTTAGCTGAGTGGGCTACCATTTTGCATGTAAGTGAGCGTACCTTACAACGATATGCAAAAAACAATAGCTCTTTTGCGCCCATCAATTCGGAGCGTATAGCACTTATAGAAAAAGTATTGAAAGAAGCCAAAACCACATTTGGCAATACCAATAAATTTTATGATTGGATAAGAAGAAATCCGTACATGTTAGAAGGTAATCTTTCTATACAGTCTCTTTCTACATTTGAGGGCATTCAAAATGTACTAACCCAATTAGGAAGAATACAACACGGTATTTTCGCATGATTGTTCACCGCATTTGCAACTCTCTTTATAGCGATGACCTTTCGGGTACTGGTTCCAAATTATTTGGTGGCAGGTGGAACTCGAAAGGCATTCCTATGCTATATGTAAGCGAACATATTTCGCTTGCTGTGCTCGAAATGCTTGTAAACAATCAGTTTAAAGATTTTTCTATTGCCTTAAGTTTATTGCGAATAAGTATACCAGATACTATCGAAATAAAAGAAATAAAATTGAATAAATTAAAATTAAAATGGAATGAGGATTTTAGTTACAGTAAATTTATTGGTAATGAATTTATAAAATCGATGAGCAATTTGGTTTTGAAAGTACCTTCTGCAGTTATTGGCGAAGAACATAATTATCTTATAAATCCTTTGCATGCCGATTTTAAAAAAATAAAAATAGCAGATACAAAACAATTTAAGACAGATGAACGTTTGTTCTCCATTTAATTATGCACATAAGTTATCTTCTTCTTGGTAGCAATATTGGCAATAGCCATGAGCAATTATTAGCTGCAAAAAAAAACATTGCAACATTTATTGGTGATATTACAGCTTCGTCTTCTATGTATAGTACTGCGGCATGGGGTAATACTGACCAAGCAGATTTTCTAAACCAAATCTTACTTATAGAAACAGATTTAGCCGCTTCAAAACTGCTAAGATCTATCTTAATTATTGAAAAAAACATGGGCAGGGTGCGAACAATGAAAAATGCACCTCGTATTATTGATATTGATATTTTATTTTTCAACAACGATATTATTCAGGCAAAAAAACTAACTATACCTCACCCTGAAATTCAGAATCGTAAGTTCGTATTGACTCCGCTTGCAGAATTATCGCCCAATTTTGTGCACCCTAGCTTAAAAAAAACAATAAATCAGTTACTTATTGAGTGTAAAGATCCCTTAAATGTGCAAAAGATTTGATAACATTTTTACCGTTTCCTTTTATTTTGCAGCATAGATGAATTATAATTTTATAACGATAGAAGGAAATATAGGTGCCGGCAAAACAACCCTTACTACTTTACTCAGCCAACATTTTAATGCAAAATTAATTCTAGAAGAATTTGCAGAGAATCCTTTCTTGCCAAAATTTTACGAAAGTCCACAGCAATATGCTTTTCCGCTGGAGTTGTTTTTTATGGCAGAAAGGTATAAGCAATTAAAAGATTTATTGCAAACAAAAGATATGTTTCAAACAGTAACTGTATCGGATTATTTATTTACAAAATGCTTATTGTTTGCCAAAGTAAATTTGCCAGATGAAGAGTTTCGTTTGTACCAAAAATTGTTTGACATCATAAACCCTCAAATTGTACAACCCGATATTTTAATTTACTTACACACTCCCGTAAATAAATTGCAAGAGAATATTAAAAAACGCAATCGTAAATACGAACAAGATATTCCGAACGATTATTTGTTTAGTCTGCAAGAAACATACACACAATACATAAAGCAACACAATATAAAAACACTTTTTGTAGATGCGTCTAATGCCGATTTTATTGATAATCCAGAGCATTTAAAAATAATAATAGATGCATTGGATAAAGAGTACGAAGATGGGCAACATTATCTTACGCTACCATAATGAGCATTGAAAACAACGATAAACTTCCATTAGAATTTTGGCACTTTTCTGCCGCTAAATTGTTTTACACGCTTGGAGTTCGTATGATTTCAACGATTGTAATTTACCAAGTATTTCATCTTGCAAACACATATATGGTTGGCTTGGCAGGGCTCACTGAGTTTTTACCTGCAGTTGTTTCTGCTATGTATGCAGGGCATTACATAGATACACACGATAAAAAGAAAATACTTTCTACCACTTATGCTTTTTATGTGCTTTGTGCAATAGCATTAGCATTAGTAAGTACACCATATTTTAATTTATCGGCTTCAACAAAAATTTCAGTAATACTAATGGCGGTTTTTTGTACAGGTGTTATACGTTCATTTGCTTCTCCATCGGCAAGTAGTATGATAGCAGCTATTGTAAACAAAAATGTTTTTCAAAAAGCTATTTCACTAAACTCATCTACGTATTTAATTTCATCTATTGTAGGCCATGCTACTGGTGGCTTATTAATTGCATTGGCAGGAATTTCCAACGCTTATTTTGTGAGTGCTGCTCTCCTACTCGGTGCAACTTTATTTACGTTAAAAATAAAATCAAAGCCACCAGTTTTTTTACAGAAGAAAGAGCCGATTATAGAATCGATAAAACATGGTATTAGATTTGTATGGCGGAGCAAAACATTGCTAGGTGTTATTTCGTTGGATTTGTTTGCGGTCTTATTTGGTGGTGCCGTTGCCTTCATACCAGAAATAGCAGAAAATGTATTACACACAAATGCAATTGGCTATGGCTTTTTAAATGCGGCCATGGATATTGGCGCATTGTTTAGTGTGCTAATGTTGCTAGCTAAACCAATGAAAAGAAAGCAAGGTGTAAAAATGCTACTAGCCGTGGCAGGGTTTGGTGTTTTTATTATTGTATTTGGTTTATCAAAATATTATTGGCTAAGCTTTGTAGCGCTTGCTGCTGCGGGCTTTTGCGATGGTATAAGTGTGGTAGTGCGTGGTGTAATTTCTCAATTATACACGCCAGATGAATTAAGAGGCAGGGTTTCTTCAATCAATATGATTTTTATAAATTCATCTAACGAACTTGGGCAGTTTGAAAGTGGTGCAACGTCTAAAATTATGGGAACAATACCGGCAATAATTTTTGGAGGTGCTATGTCGGTATTGGTTGTAGTGGGCACTTGGATTGGTTTTCCTAGTTTGAAGAAGATTGAATACAAGTAGGCATTCGACTGTGGCGAATGCTTTTGAAAATTTGCCGAAGGCGAATCGAAAATTTGCAGCATGATACCACTATTAGAGGTGTTTCATTACAGGCTTTCTAGTATAATGCAGCACTTAAAAAGGTGACACCTCTTACGACAGCTGCATGCAAATTCAAAGTTGTAGTTTCCATTAAATAAAATTATCTTTAATGCACATTAATACATTAGAATTTGCCACAGGCGAATTCCTACAAAAACAATCATTATGCAACGTAGATCCTTTATAAAAAACACAGCACTTACTTTAGGCGCACTAGCATTGCTAAACAAAACAACACTCGCCACATTTTTAAACGACCCTGCATATAAAATAAAAATGCTTTCTGATAATATAGGTGTATTTACAGAAAAAGGTGGAACCATACTATTTTGCATAAACAAAAAAGGTGTAACAGTTGTAGATGCACAGTTTCCTGATACGGCCAAACATTGTATTGATGAAATAAAAAAATTAACTAAGAAAAAATTCGAATACCTTATCAATACCCATCATCATGGTGATCATACGGGTGGAAACATTGCTTTTAAAGGTATTGCAAAATATGTAGTGGCACATGAAAACTCTTTGATAAACCAACAAAAGGCCGCTAAGAAAAACAACAAAGAAGCAGAGCAATTGTATCCTGATTTGACTTATGATAAAGTATGGAGTAGGAAATTGAAAGGAGAAAGAATTACGTTGTATTATTTTGGCAGGGGACATACTAATGTTGATAGTTTTGTACGTTTTGAAAAAGCAAACGTGGTGCATGTGGGAGATTTAGTGTTTAACAGAAGGTTTCCTTTTATAGATAAATCATCGGGGGCAAATATTGGTGAATGGATAAAAATATTAAAAGAAGCTACAGATAAATTTGATGATAAAACAACTTATGTATGTGGGCATGCTGCAACTGGTTTTGATATCGTCATTACAAAAGCGGATGTGTTATTGTTTAGAGATTACTTGAGCAACTTATTAAAATTTGGCACTGAAAGCATAAATAAAGGCATGAGTAAAGAAGATTTTATGAAAACGCCTGCAATACCTGATTCGCCTGAATGGAAGGGTGATGGAATAAGTAGGTCGTTGGAAGCGGTGTGGGAGGAGTTGCATGAAGTATTGAAGAAGTAAAACGCAATCTAGTGCATAATAAAAGTTGAAAAAAGATATATTGTTGAAGAGTTCCCACCATAAATGTATAGGACAGGTGCGGATGGAAGCAGCACCATAGCGCAGCGAAGATATAGCGCATAGCCCTAATCCCGCAAGCTTGCGCATTGGCGTCAAGTTAACTTTTTATATTTTTATACAAATCTGTCATATTAATTCTATTGGGTCGTTTTTCGTAGCAACAATGTTTCATTATTAA
>JAYTLA010000062.1:0-1118 GCA_043729825.1 Ferruginibacter sp. | reverse complement strand
GCTACCAAATATTACCAATACCTGTGCTGGCACATTTGCCCCAGTAGCGGGCGATACTAATGTTGACCTTATTGCGGGTACACTAGCGGCTAATTCATTTTGTACAATTACTGTGGATATTACTAGTGGCATTGCAGGCAGCTACGATAATACAATTTATGGCGTAGCAAGCATAGAAAGCGGCAACATAGGCGCGGATAGTAATCTTGCCACATTGACTGTCACCCCAGCGGGTGTGCCTGTATCAGGCTTTGTATATTCTGACGCCAACCACAATATTCAAAAAGATAGCGCTGAGGCAGGCACAGGCCTCACATTATTTGCTAAATTAGTGCCACTATTGGGCGGCCCTGCACTGCAAGCAGTGGCAGTCAATCCAATAACAGGCGCGTATCAGTTCCCCACCGTAACCGCAGGCCAATACAGCATTGTGATTGATGATAACGCCACCTTGGCAGATATTACGCCAGCCGCACCAGCAGGTTGGCTAGGCACAGAAATGGCTACCCTAATACGCAGCAACGTTTTGGTTAGCACTACCGAGCTGCAAAACCTAAACTTTGGCTTATTTAACGGCAGCCAGCTTAGCGGCACGGTGTTTAGTGATACTGGCATTACAGGTGGCACAGCTAATAACGGCATTAAAGATGGCGGCGAGTTAGGTATTGCAGGCGTCACCATCAAAGCCAGCGGCGCGAGTATTTTCGACACCGCAATTACAGACGGCGCAGGCAACTACACGCTGTGGATTCCAGCCGCCGCTACTGGCACAATTTCGATTACCGAAACCAATCTAAGCAATTATTTATCCACAGGCGGCGTTAACACGACTGGCACTTACACGCGCGCAACTGACATTACCAGCTTCACTATTGCTACTATTGGCACTATTTACACCAACGTGAATTTTGGCGATGTACCTGTGAACCGCTTTGCTGCCGATGGCCTGCAAAGCGGCTTGCCAGGCAATATAGTGTTTTACCCGCACCAGTTTGACGCTGGTAGCAGCGGCACCGTTGTGTTTAGTGCAGTTAGCGCGCCTGCCTGGCCGACCATTTTGTATCGCGATTTGAATTGCAACGGCGTCATCGACCCCACTGATACCGTGATTAGCGCCG
>JAYTLA010000061.1:0-18617 GCA_043729825.1 Ferruginibacter sp. | reverse complement strand
AGCCTCATCAGTTCTCCCGCAGAAATGCGGGATGATATTCTCCGCAAAAGATGTATTTGAAGACACAGCGTTATTATACGAATGCAAGTCGGAACGAATCTTTAAGACATCTCTTTTAAAAGGACAAATAACTCAACGGTAGAGTGCTGTGTTGAAGCCGCAGTAGTACAAGTTCGACTCTTGTTTTGTCCACAAACTAATAAAAACTGTGGAAAAGCACGTTAAGAAATGATTAATAAACAATAACAAAAAAGAAATGAGTTAAATTACTCATCGAATACTAACCTAATAAAACTAAATCAGATGAAACAACAACATCAGTGGAGGAAATTGAACGGCCAATTGATACAGGGTTCTATTGAAGATGAAGTGAGGCAAACAGTACTCAGAGAAAAAGAAGCAGGCAACGAACTCAAAGTTTGTATTGGTACCGATAGCCAAGTAAAAGGTAAGGATACAGATTTTGCAACCGTAATTGTTTTTATAAGAAAGGGCAAGGGTGGCTTTATGTACATACGTAACGAAAGCACAAAACAAAAAATGTACATTAAAGAACGTATGCTATTGGAAGTAGGAAAAAGTATAGAAGTAGCTTATGCACTTTGCAGAATATTTACGATGTACAATGTAGATATGGAAGTGCATGCAGATATAAATACCAACCCCAATTTTAAAAGTAACGATGCTTTAAAAGAAGCCATGGGTTACATACAAGGAATGGGATTCGCCTTCAAAGCCAAGCCAGAAGCCTTTGCTAGCAGCAGCTGTGCGAATAAGGTGGTGCAGTAGCGTTCTAAACTTGAGCATTGAAAATTGAATGTTGATTATTGAATATTATTAAAAAATACAAATGTTCAATATTCAATGTTCAATAATCAATTTTCAAATTTTGGTGCAGACACTACAATTTTTCCTCAAACACTTTTATAAAGTATAAGAGAGAATAAAAAATCAAAAAAATTAAAGTCTTCAAACAAACTCTTAATAGGGTATAGGGAGGCTTTTGCAAAAAAATAAAAAATGGAAAATTATACAAATCAAAAAACGATTAATGCCAACAGCATTTTCGATAATGGTTTTTTATGTGGAAAGTCGCTTTACCTATATTGCTTTGGAAAAATACCGAGCGCACATTATATAAATGGTATTGATGGAGAAAAAGCATTTGATGCCATTAAAGCCACATTTGGGCATTTAATAAAATCGACGCATGGGTATCGTTATTATGATAAACAAAAAAGGAAATATGTATTTGACGAAACATTTCTGATTATGCAAAACGGCTGTATCATGGAGTTTGATACGTATTTCTGCCAAATTTATAACGACGGCATGCAAGATGATTTTATAAACGAATGCACATTGCTGATGAAACAGTTTAAAGAAAAGCAACGTAGAAAACCGTTGGAAATAAATTTGATAAGCCGTGTTAGGAATGGATTAGAGTTAAAACAATTGGAAGTAAAACGAACAAAATTGGATATTGGACTTTTTTACGAAGATGCGTTTAAAGAAGTAGACGCAGTCATCACTAAACGGCTAAGCAATAACAAAGACAAAGGAATTGTTTTATTACATGGGCTTCCAGGTACAGGCAAAACAACCTACTTGCGTTATTTAATTGGAAAAATAAAAAAGCGTGTGTTATTTGTTTCGCCAAGTGTAGCAGGAGATATTACGAGCCCAGATTTTATTCAATTACTTGTGAGCAACCCAAATAGTGTACTCATTATTGAAGATGCGGAAAATGTAATTATGGATAGAAAACTAAGTGGCAATGCTTCGGTATCAAATCTATTAAATATTTCAGATGGCTTGCTAGCAGATTTTTTAAATGTACAATTGATATGCACATTTAATAGCTCGCTTACGATGGTAGATAGTGCATTGATGCGTAAAGGAAGATTAATTGCAAAACATGAGTTTGGAAAATTGAATGCAGAAAAAGCGCAACGATTATCAAATCATTTAGGTTTTAAAAATATCATTGATAAGCCAATGACGATTGCAGAAATAACAAACCCTAATGCAAAAGAATACGAAATGAAAAAAGTAGAAGTGTTGGGATTTAGGAGAGATGAGGTGATGATGAATTAAATTTTACAACAAAAAAACAAATTGGCTATTGGAATGTAAATTTACTTTCCAATAGTTTTCTTTTAACTTTTAAAAAATGAGATTATGGTAACGAAAAGATATATGGTGTATATGAAATCGGGAAGAAAATTTATGGTGGAAGAATGGGGCAGTGGACATACCCAATGGGGAAACATAAACCCTGCCACCAAACAATTAGAAAAAGTAAGTGTGAAAGAATCCGAAGAAATAAATGAAACCAATACGCAGATTACAAAAGAAAACAATTTTAAAAATATATGTTTTCTAGCGCCAGGCACATCTGCCCTCGGGTATATAGATGCACTCGATGCGTCGGGGCTTGAGAGAATAGAAAGCAAGCATATAGAGTATGAAGATGAGAAGTGATTAATTCAATTAACAACAACTAATTTTTTGAAAGTTAGTTGTTGTTTTTCAGCTTGCACTAAATCTTTATTATAATTAATTAATACTAAGGTTATAAAGTCCCATATTTTTTATCAGGATGTTTCTTAGTGTGGTGAACACTAACTATTTCAACAACATCATCTTTGATTCTATAAACAACAACAAAAGGAAAACTATAAATATGTAAATCCCTTAGTTCTTTTTTATCATCGATGTATGTATTATAAGTGGGGTGGTTAGCAATTTTATCGTAAGTGTTTTCAAGTTCAAAAAGAAATTCTTCGCCTAAGCCAAGTCGTTCTTGCTCATACCATTCGTAAGCGTCAAATGTATCAAGTTCAGCATAAGAAGTAATTACAATTTTATCCACCATGCTTTTCATTGTATTTACTACGAATGTTTGCGTGTGCTTCTGCTACTGAAGAACCTTTGCTTCCGCTTTCTTCAAAAAGTTTTACTCGGTTGTAAAAACTGTTTATTTCTTCTTGAGTATAGCGGCTTTTAGATGGAGTTAATACTTCCAATACAGCGTCTAGTTGATGCTCATTAGCTTCATCAACTAGTTTATGAATTTGTTGGCGCATGTCTGAAGTAATCATAATAAATTTATTTCTTAGTGTAAATTACAAAAAAAATAAAAACAACTTCAATTTATTTCCGTCTAATAATTGAAATGTCAGCCTGAGCTTGTCGAGGCGGGTGTGTAAATAAAAGAAGTTTGTTTTCGAAATAGCATCGGCTTCGACAAGCTCAGCTTGACAGCTTTTAAATTCAAGATTTGGATTAAAAAATATAAAGCAATAAAAATAACTTAAAAAAACACTTTGTGTACTTAGTTAAAAAACTTTGTGCCTTTGTGGTTCAAACAAAAAAAATGAGCAAATTAAAATTAACAGGAAAACAAATAAGAGCTATTGGTTACCCAGAAGGGCCAGTAGTAAGTGTAGCCATGCATAGCATGTGTACACATTTTAAACACAGTACCGAAGCAGAGGCTTTGCAAATATTAGCAGATGTATTGGCTGCACCAGAAAATTATTTGGCAGATGAAAAATTAGAAAAGATTGCCAATTTTCTAGTGGCTGCAAAAGTCCCTCCTGTGGAGGGATTTAGGGAGGCTACTCCTTTAAACGAAAAAGGAATAGACTACAATGTATTTGGTGCAAAGCATATTGAAGAAGGCGCATTAAAACAAATGGAGATAGCGGCAAAATTGCCAGTAGCCGTTGCAGGTGCGTTGATGCCAGATGCGCACCAAGGTTATGGATTGCCCATTGGTGGTGTGCTAGCAACAAACAATGCGATTATACCTTACGCTGTAGGTGTGGATATTGGTTGCCGTATGTGCTTAAGTATTTTTGCTATAGAGCCAATCGAATTAAAAAAACGTGAAGCGTATTTTCAACGAGAGTTGGTAGCAAATACTTTGTTTGGTGCAGGCCGAGAGTTTGCAGAAAAAACCGAGCATGAAGTATTGGATAGAAAAGAATTTAGCGAAATACACATGCTTAAAATTTTGCAACAAAAAGCAGTAAGGCAATTGGGGTCTAGCGGTAGTGGAAATCATTTTGTAGAGTTTGGTAAAATAGAAATTACCGATACCAACAATCCGATGGGTGTACCTGTGGGTGAGTATGTAGGCTTGCTTACACATAGCGGTAGCCGTGGGTTGGGCGCAAACATTGCCAACCACTATACACAAATTGCTATGCAAACTACCCCATTGCCTAAAGAAGCAAAACATTTGGCTTGGCTAGATTTAGATACCGAAGCTGGTAATGAATATTGGTTGGCCATGAACCTTGCGGGTGATTATGCAAGTGCATGTCATCATACGATACATAAAAAAATTGCAACAGCTATTGGCGAAAAACCATTGGCCATGGTAGAGAACCACCACAACTTTGCATGGAAAGAAATGTATGAAGGCAATGAAGTAATCGTACATCGAAAAGGTGCAACACCAGCGGGTAAAAATGTATTGGGTATTATACCAGGTAGCATGACAGCACCAGGTTTTATTGTAAAAGGAAAAGGTAATGAAGCAGCCATAAATTCTGCCAGCCATGGTGCAGGGCGTAAAATGAGCCGTAGTAAAGCGCTAGCAAATATTACACACGAAGCACTGAGAAAAGAGTTGAAAGACTTTGGTGTAAAGCTTATTGGCGGCGGGCTTGACGAAGCACCTTTTGCTTACAAAGACATACATGAAGTAATGCAAAGCCAAACTTCCTTAGTAGATGTAGTGGGAAAATTTTATCCTGCTATTGTACAAATGGATGGTAGTGATCCGAGGAAGTTTAGGAAGAAGCGAGAGGAGGTTGTAGGGGAGTAATATAATAAATCCATTGTACAATTAATACAATGGATTTATTATTGGAAAAATATTCCCTACACCCTCCCATCCCTTATCTCCACCACCACATCAGGGTCCAACAAAGTTGTAACATCTCCCAAATTCTCCGTTTCGCCTTCTGCAATTTTTCTAAGAATACGACGCATAATTTTTCCGCTGCGGGTTTTGGGTAAGCCACTTACAAATTGTATTTTATCGGGCTTGGCTATAGCGCCAATTATTTTTGCTACGGTTAAGCTTATATCTTGGCGGCGTTGGTTTTCATCGCCATGATGCCCGTTATAAATTACAAATGCATAAATGCCTTGCCCTTTTATATCGTGCGGATAGCCCACCACAGCACTTTCCACCACACCTGTGTGCATGTTTATGGCGTTCTCTACTTCGGCAGTGCCTATGCGATGTCCGCTAATATTTAACACATCGTCAACCCGTCCCGTTATTCTATAATTCCCTTCAGCATCTTTCAATGCACCATCGCCTGTAAAATATAAATTTGGATATGTAGCAAAATAATTTACTCTGCATCTTTCATGATCGCCCCAAGTTGTTCTCAAAATGCCTGGCCACGGAGCCTTAATACACAAATTACCTGAGGTCACTAAAGCCCCTCCTTCGGATGGGTTTGGGGAGGCTTCATCACCTTTTTCATCTACAATGATTGGTTGCACACCAGGCATAGGAAGTGTAGCCCATCCAGGCTTTGCAGCTGTAATGCCCGCAAGGTTTGTAATGAGGCATCCACCTGTTTCTGTTTGCCACCAAGTATCTACAATGGGGCATTTGTTTTTTCCAATATGATCATCGTACCAATGCCATGCTTCTTCATTTATGGGTTCGCCCACCGTACCCAAAGTTTTTAACGAGGATAAATTTTTTCCTTGCAAAGGCGCATCGCCAAAACTCATCAAACTCCTGAGTGCAGTAGGTGCAGTATATAAAATATTTACTTGGTGTTTATCTACAATATCCCAAAAGCGCCCTGCATCAGGAAAAGTAGGAATACCCTCAAACATAAGACTAGTGCCGCCCGCAGCCAATGGGCCATACACTATATAACTGTGCCCAGTTATCCAACCAATATCTGCTGTACAAAAATGAATATCTCCTTGCTTGTAATTAAACATGTTTACAAAAGTGTAAGTAGTCCAAATCATGTAACCTGCGCAGGTATGTACAACGCCTTTAGGTTTGCCCGTACTGCCGCTTGTGTATAAAATAAAAAGTGGATCTTCGGCATCCATTTCTTCGGCCTCAAAACTCACCACGCCATTTTTTTCTACTTGCGTTTCTGCATGTTCCATTTCATCTTCCCACCACACATCTCTTCCTTTTATCATGCTCACAGATATTCTTGTTCTTGTATAAACGATTACTTTTTTTACAGTTTTGTTTCCAATCAATGCATCGTCAATCACTGCTTTTAGCGGAATCACTTTTTCGCCACGATAAGCACCATCGCATGTTACAATAAATTCTGCTTTCGCATCTTCCAATCTATCGGCAATACTTTGTGCACTAAAACCGCCAAAAATTACCGAGTGTATAGCGCCCACTTTTGCACAACCAAGTACCGCATACGCAAGCTCAGGCACCATGCCCATGTATATGCACACACGATCACCTTTTTTTACGCCATTGTTTTTTAGCACCTGAGCAAATTGGCAAACTCGTTTGTGCAAGCGTGCGTAAGTTACCGTACGCACTCGTTCTTCGGGGTTGTTAGGTTCCCAAATAATGGCAGGTTTATCGCCTAGTTTTTCTAAATGCCTGTCAATACAATTTTCTGTAATGTTTAATTTTGCGCCTGCAAACCATTCTATTTTTGGTTCAGCAAAATTCCAATCTAAAACCTTGTCCCATTTTTTTCTCCAATAAAAATTATCGGCTACACTTGCCCAAAAGGCATCAGGGTTTTCCGCAGCATTTTTATAATCTGCATGGTATTGTTCTAAAGAATTTATTTGAAAAGGGTAACTCATAATATTTTTTAAATTTTATTTTTTTTGTTTACAAGCTGAAGAACATTTATTGAGCTTCAGTGGCGTCGCACATTTCATCAGAATATCTTTTCTCATCTTTTATCGAAGCGAAGATGGGTGTTATATTTTTAAAAAACCTCAGCCGATTCGTTTAATTATTGTACTGTCAGCCTGAGCTTGTCGAAGGCGGATTAGTTAATGTTAGGATCTTCTTCTATCGATAAACCCGCCTTCGACAAGCTCAGGCTGACAACTTTTAAATTTTTACTTTTCCAAACTCAGTATAATTTTTTGACAATATTCTTAATTTATTCCAATCTTCATTAATAAATGCTTCTTTCTTTTTTCTGCCTAACCTTTTATTTGTTTTTCTAATGCTATTGCTTGATTAATATCATCTATTTGAACACTGTAAACTAATTTCAATGGTCTCCTTTTAAATGTATAACAATTCGAAACATATCCTAAATCATGTTGTGCCATTCTTTCTTCAAGGTTATTAGTTATACCAGTATAATAACTTTCGTCATTACATTTAAGAATGTAAACGTAATAAAATTTCATACAATTTTTTTTAAATAAAATTATAATTCTATTTACCTAAGTTATTTATAAAATTAATTTAAGTCCTTTCCAAATAATAAAAGTTCGATACCGTTGGGGTGTCAGGCTGAGCTTGTCGAAACTGGTGTGCTAAAATAAACCCGCCTTCGACAAGCTCAGGCTGACAGCTTTTAAATTTGAAAATTTAGTTTATGCATTTGCAAAATTTAATATTATTAAGATTAGTATAATGCATATTTCAAACTCTGTCCGCACTGCGTTCACAATTCAAAAAACCTCAATAACAAAATAAAATCAAATCCTTTGCCACCAAATTAATATATTTATACCAATTCTTCTAAACAAACGACGGATAATAATTAAAAAGTTTTTCATGGCAGATGTTTCTACCAAAGGAATTGGTAAAGTTATTTTTTCTTCATCGCTCGGCACATTAATAGAGTGGTACGATTTTTACATTTTTGGTATGCTTGCCAAAACCATTGCTACACAATTTTTTCCCGAAGGAAATGAAACTGCAGCGCTACTAAGTACACTCGCCATTTTTGCCGCAGGGTTTTTGGTAAGGCCCTTTGGTGCATTGGTGTTTGGTAGACTAGGAGATTTGGTGGGCAGAAAATATACTTTCTTACTCACGCTTGTATTAATGGGTGGCTCCACATTTTTAATAGGCTTAGTGCCGAGTTATAAAATGATTGGAATAGCAGCACCATTGCTCGTTTTATTGTTACGATTGGTACAAGGCCTTGCACTCGGTGGCGAGTACGGCGGCGCTGCCACATACGTGGCCGAGCATGCACCTGCGCATAGGCGAGGCTATTTTACCGCATGGATACAAACCACAGCCACACTCGGTTTGTTTGTAGCACTAGGCGTAATTATGTTGGTAAAAAATAATATGAGCGACGCCACATTTACTGCAGAGTGGGGCGGTTGGCGTTATCCGTTTTGGTTATCGATTTTGCTAGTAGGCGTATCTATTTACATTCGTTTAAAAATGAACGAATCGCCTTTGTATGCTGAACTTAAGCACGAAGGCA
This sequence comes from Ferruginibacter sp., assembly GCA_043729825.1. Taxonomy (GTDB): domain Bacteria; phylum Bacteroidota; class Bacteroidia; order Chitinophagales; family Chitinophagaceae; genus Ferruginibacter. The sequence goes on along the minus strand of JAYTLA010000061.1, from coordinate 10,170 downwards.
AAACATCTGTAAACCCATTAAAAGAAAGTTTTGGCAACAAAGCCAATTTTAAAATTGTATTGCTTGCATTGTTTGGTGCTGTAATGGGGCAAGGCGTAATTTGGTACACCGGCCAATTTTATGCACAAAGTTTTTTAGAAAATACTTGCAAGCTTGAGTTTATGCAAAGCCGTGGTATTTTATTATGGGCTATTGCATTTGCTACACCATTCTTTTTATTTTTTGGTTGGCTTAGTGACAAGATTGGGCGAAAATGGATAATGTTATTGGGTATGTTGTTGGGTGTAATTTTTTATAGACCAATTTTTAAAACTTTTTTGAATGATACGAATGCTAAGGAATGGGTGAAGGAGAAAGTAAATTTGAAAATAAATAATGAAAAAAGTAAGGCTGTAGCAGAAAAATTAAATATGGATGATAGTTTATCTTTTATTACAAAAACAGAGAATTTATTTGAATTCAAAGAAATAAGTTTTGTTGAAAAAAGAATTGATACTTCCATTTTTGTTGGGGAATTTGTATCAATTCCACCACAATATAAATTTAGAAATGATAATAACGGCAATAGATATCTTGAATATAATTCCAAACCAACATACACTGACATTATTCTTTCCAATTCCCTCAAATGGAAATTCATCTTCCTCGTATGGGCAATGATAATTTTTGTAACTATGGCTTACGGCCCAATAGCAGCGTTTTTGGTAGAATTATTTCCAACTAAAATAAGATACACCAGCATGAGTTTGCCTTATCATATTGGCAATGGTGTGTTTGGTGGGTTGGTGCCTTTTATAGCTACATTATTATCGGCTACTTTTGCTACCGACCCATTGGTGGGGCTTTGGTACCCGATAGGTGTAGCGGCTTTGTGTTTTGTAATTGGTGCTTTGTATTTAAGCAATAAAAAAGATGAAGATGTGAGCGATTAATTCTTGAAAGTATGAAGCCTTTGTAAACCTATAAGGTTTTAGCAAAGACTTTTAATGATAAAAAACTAACTAAATTTTATAGGTTTTTGAAAAAAGCCACGAATGACACAAATAATCACGAATAAAAATCATTAGTGAAAATTCGTGCCATTAGTGGCAATAAAAAATAAAAAAATGAATCAATTAAAAAAAATAATGGGCTTTGTATGGATGCTTATTGCGCCCGTAGTTATTTTCTTTTTAATAAGTGGCGCCATACAAAATATTGGCCACGGCACAAAAGATATAAACAAACCCATCCCATGGATAATCATCATTACCATTTTTACACCTATTTGTATTGGGTTAATGATATTTGGATATTATGCTATTAAAGGTGAATACGAGAGAGAATGAAGATTTAATAATTTTGAGTTAAGATTTAAGATTACTATTGAAGTAGGCTGCAAGAAATAGACAAACCCGCAACTCGCAACCAATCAACTCGTAACTAATAAACCACTCAACCCGTAACTTTGCATTCATGTCAGCTCCAAAAAAGAAACTCAATATATCTGTACTCAAAAGAGTATTTGCTTTTGCAAAGCCTTACAAAAAGAAATTCTATTTATCTATTTTCTTATCCCTATTTCTTGCAGTTATTGCGCCACTAAGACCATTGTTTATTCAGCTTACCATCAATCATGGTATAAACGATAAAGCGCTTGGTAATTTTATTAGTGGTCCAGGTGGGGTTATCATCGAAATTACCATCATTCAAATTGCATTGTTACTAGTAGAAACCACATGTCGTTTCCTTTTTACTTTCACTACAGCCTCGCTAGGACAAAGCGTGGTAAAAGATTTGCGCATTACGACGTATAATAAAATTGTGCACCTCAATTTATCGCAGTTTGATAAAACACCCATTGGCACTTTAACCACACGTACCATAAATGATATAGAATCTGTAAACGATATTTTTAGCGATGGACTCATTCCCATCATTGCAGATATGTTGTCCATCATTTCTATTTTGAGTTATATGTTTTGGGCAAATTGGCAATTAACATTGGTTTGTTTAGCACCATTTCCATTGCTTATTGTTGCTACCTATTTTTTTAAAGAAAGTGTAAACAAATCTTTTATAAAAGTTCGCAATGCTGTGGCTTCGCTTAATGCTTATGTGCAAGAGCACATCACAGGCATGGGCATTGTACAAGCATTTGCAGCAGAAGAAAGAGAGCAAGAAAAATTTATAGCTATTAATAAAGAACATCGCAATGCAAACATAAAAAGCATTTTTGCGTACTCTGTTTTTTTTCCAATAGTAGAATTGGTTTCAGCAGTGTCTATTGGTTTGCTCGTGTGGTGGGGAGGAATGCAAGCAGGTATTTCTGCCGACAAAGCTGCAGAAGCGGGAGGTGTAATTACTTCATTTATTTTGTGTGTAAACTTATTGTTTCGCCCACTGCGTGTAATAGCCGATAAATTTAATGTATTGCAAATGGGTGTTATTGCTAGCGAAAGAGTTTTTACCATTTTAGATAATAAAGATGTAGCAGAAAGAACAGGAACTTTGGCGCCAACAAATATAAAAGGGCATTTATCTTTTGACCAAGTTTGGTTTGCATATATAGAAGAAAGATATGTGTTGAAGAATATAAATTTTGGCATAAAAGCAGGCGAAACTCTTGCTATTGTTGGGCATACGGGTAGTGGTAAAACATCTATCATTAGTTTAATAAACAGATTGTACCATGTACAAAAAGGTGCAATAAAAATAGATGGCGAAAATATTGAAGATTATGATTTAGATTATTTGCGAAGTAAAATTGGTATTGTATTGCAAGATGTATTTTTGTTTAGCGGTAGTGTAATGGATAATGTTACACTTCGCAATACCGATATAAAAAGAGAAGATGTAATAGCAGCAGCAAAGCTTATAGGCTTACACGATTTTATTGAAAGATTACCGAGCGGCTACGATTACAATGTGATGGAACGTGGTGCTACACTATCACTCGGGCAAAGGCAACTGCTTTCATTTGTTCGTGCCTTATTATACAATCCCTCTATTCTTATTTTAGACGAAGCCACATCTTCTGTAGATTCCGAAAGCGAAGCACTCATACAGCACGCCATAGATAAATTAATTGCAGGGCGTACATCTATTGTTATTGCACATAGATTAAGCACCATTCGCAAAGCAAATAAAATACTTGTATTAGATGCAGGCGAAGTAAAAGAAATGGGTACACATGCCGAGCTCATGGCTAAGCAAGGGCATTATTATCAATTGCATAAAATGCAATTTGAAAAGCAAGAACAGCTCGTATAATAATTCAAATAATTAACGATAAAAAAATAGTTATAAGTAAATATTTTTTTTAATTTTCTTTTCTACAGCAAAAATAGCAATATACAGCACTACCAAAAACACCATAGCTGCCGACAGCAAAAATGTAGCATTGCTTCCAAATTTGTACCAAATAAACCCTGCCAAACTACTTGCTATCATAGTACATATACTTTGAAAAGCGGAGTATGTTCCAATGGCAGTTGCGGTATCTTCCTTTGCAGAAATATTGCTTATCCAAGCCTTGGTAATACCTTCTGTGGCGGCTGCATACACGCCATACAAAAAGAAAATGACATAAAATTGATAAGGCACTTTTGCAAAAGCCATACATGCATACACAATGGCAAAAATAAATAAGCCAAAAATAAAAACTTTTTTAAGCCCAATTTTATCTGCTAATATCCCAATAGGATATGCAACTATGGCATATACTAAGTTGTAAAAAATATAAACTGTTATCACATTTACGTCACTCAATCCTGCTTCTTTTGTTTTTAATAATAAAAAAATATCGGAGCTATTAAAAATGGCGAATACTAATAAACCAGCTACTAATTTTCTATATAAAACCGGACTTTTTTTCCAGTAAGATAAAAATGAAAAAAAAGGCGTTTTAGTTTTTACTTCTTTTTTTAAAATATTTTTTTCTTTGGTTAATAATACGAATACCACTGCAAAATAACCTGGTGTAAAAGCTAAAAAGAAAAGTGTTTTATAATCTTGCGGATGCCAGTTTAAATAAAGCAACGCTATGATTGGTCCAAACACAGACCCCAATGTATCCATCGATTTATGAAAACCAAAAACTTTTCCTTTTGTGGCGGGTGTAGCTTCGTCAGACAATATAGCATCTCTTGCACCGGTGCGTAAGCCTTTACCAAGTCTATCTACGGTTCTTACAAAAAATACCCATACTGGCGATATTAAAAAAGCCATCATTGGTTTAGATAAAGAGCTCAAAGCATAGCCCCATTGCACAAACGGAATTCTTTTTCCTGTGTTGTCAGATAATTTTCCAAAATACCCTTTGCTTAAGCCTGCAGTAGCTTCAGCCACTCCTTCTAAAATGCCAATAAGAAAAATAGAAAACCCAATACTCTTTAAATACAAAGGCATTATCGGATACAGCATTTCACTTGCCATATCTGTAAATAAACTTACGAGCGATAATATCCAAACCGTACGGGTAATCGTTTTCATTAATGTGAAAGTAACTTATTACAAAGTAATTTAAAAAAAAGACTTGAATTTTACCTTATTACTTAGTTCATTACTATTAATGTATATCTATATTCGTTTTTCAAACAATTATTTTATGATAGCTAAACTAACTTTTATTTGTAGCTTATTTTTGTTAAGTTTTTGTGTAAATGCTCAAAAAAAAATAAAATTTGGAGATATTACTACTAAAGACTTTGAACAAAAAGTGTATGCTATAGATAGCGCAGCACAAGCAGTATTTTTATATGATGCAGGAACTGCAAAGTATGAAAGTGATGGTAGTGCTTGGTTCAATATTGTTTATACTTATCACGAGCGAATTCGGATCTTACATAAAAATGCCTTTGATATTGCTACAATAAAAATTCCTTTATACAAAGGAGAAAGAACTGAGGATAAATTAGATAAAATAGAAGCAGCTACTTATAATGTAGAAAATGGGCAAGTGGTAAAAACAAAATTGGATAGGCAATCTATTTTTAAAGATAAAGTATCAAAAAATAGAACAATTGAAAAATTTACTTTTCCAAATTTAAAAGAAGGTTGCATTATTGAATATACCTACACTATTATTTCACCGAGGTCTTACGACCTTCGTACTTGGTACTTTCAGGGTAAATTTCCGATACTAGAAAGTAAATATGAGGTGACCATACCTACACTTTTTAATCATATTTTTCTTAAAAATGGTTATTACGCTTTGCCCGAAAGCAAAGTAACAATGGGAAACCAGTCTTTTAACATTTTTCAAAATAGAAACAGCGCAGAGCGAACAGAATCTTTTGTATATAATGCTACCACAATACATACTGAATGGGAACTTAAAAATGTTCCTGCCATCTTAGAAGAAAAATATACAACTACTTTAGAAAATTATATTTCAAAAATTGAGTTTCAATTAAAAAGCCTAAACTGGGAAAATCAAGCACCCGAGCCTTATATGCAAACTTGGGGTGAGCTTGCCAAAACATTATTAAAATCTAATTGGTTTGGCGCCGATTTGGATAATAAAAATAAATGGTTAGAAGATGATATAGATAAATTACTTGTAAAAAATGATAGTCTAGAAACGGCAAAAAAAATCTTTGCATTTGTAAAAAATAATTTTGCCTGCACAAATAATCAGGGTTATCAGTTAGAAGAAAATCTTAAAAAATCGTATCAAGATAAAAAAGGTAGTGTAGGAGATATTAATTTAGTGCTGCTTGCCATGTTAAAAAAAGCAAAGTTTAATGCCGACCCAGTTTTATTAAGCACCAGAGAAAATGGGATGGCGTATGAAATTTATCCATTGATTGATAGGTTTAATTATGTAATAGCAAGAGTTGTTATCAATAGCAAAGTTTATTTATTAGATGCTTCCAATAAGCGTATGGGCTTTAATTTTTTACCCGAAGAGTGCTATAATGGAAACGGGCGAATCATTAGCGAAAATCCATATATAGTGCCTCTTTCGGCAGATAGTTTAAAAGAAAAGAAAAGCACAAGCGTTTTTATGGTCAATAGCGAAGATGGAAAAAATATAAATGGCTCATATACGTCTAATTTGGGATACTTCGAATCGTTTGAAATAAGAGATAACTTAAGTAGAGTAAGCAAGGATGATTTTTTTAAAAAAATAAAGAGTGGATATAATTATGAAATAAAAATAGGTAACACATCTTTAGATTCTTTACATGATGATGAGCAAAAAATTGCAGTTAAATACGACTTCTCTTTTGCCTTAGAAGAAGATGTTGTTTACTTCAATCCGCTTTTTGGAGAAGCATATAAAACTAACCCTTTTACAGCAGCTCAAAGAAGCTATCCAGTAGAAATGCCTTTTCAAACCGATGAGTTAATCATTGTAAACATGGATATTCCGAAAGGGTACAAAGTAGATGAATTGCCAAAGTCTGTACGAATTAGTTTTAATGAAAACGAGGGTATGTTTGAATATATTATACAAGCAGATGCGGAAGTAATTCAACTAAGATGTAGAATTGTTTTTAATAAAGCCAATTTTGCCCCCGAAGATTATGAAACCCTCAGAAGTTTTTATGCTCAAATCGTAAAAAAACAAGCAGAGCAAATTGTATTTAAAAAAATAAAATAAATGAAAAGAATATTTTTTTTGTTGATGATATTATTTTGCAAAAATTGTTTTTGTCAAAATTATAATGTAGCCCTCATTAATGATTCGCTAAAAGAAAATGCCATAGCTGTAACTCGATTCGAAGAGATTAAAGTGATCATTAAGTCTCCAACTAAGGCTATAATAAAAAATAAATATGCCATAACTATTTTAAATGAAGCTGGCGATAAGTATGCGGTGTACCATAATTACTATTCAAAATCGGAAAGCCTAAGCAGTATTTCGGGACAATTGTATGATGCTACAGGAAAAGAAATAAAATCTGTAAAGAAAAAAGACATTGGCGATATTTCTTTAAATAATGATGGTAGTCTAATGACCGATACAAGATATAAATACCATAATTTTTATTGTACACAATACCCATATACTGTAGCATACGAAGACGAACAAGAAGTTGATGGTACATTTTTTCTTCCATCATGGCATCCTATAAATTTGGAGTGTGGTATAGAGGTTAGCAGTTTTATAGTAGAAACGCCCGCAGATTTTTTATTAAAGTATAAACAAATAGCCTATTCGAAAAAACCTGAAATAACAACTGTTGATAAAAAAAATATTTATTATTGGCAAATAAAAAATGTAGCGCCTGTTGTTAGCGAACCTTATCAGCCAAGGTGGGATGAAATAAACCCTGCAGTATATATTGCTGCTGCAAATTTTGAAATAGAAAATATTAAAGGAGAAATGACTACATGGCAAAGCCTTGGCGTTTTTTTTAATACCTTAAATAGCGGTAGGCAAGAATTGCCAGATAACGTAAAACAAGATATACATGCATTAGTTGATAAGATTACAGACCCAAAAGAAAAAATAAAAATACTATACGAGTACCTGCAAAAAAATACAAGGTATATAAGTGTACAGCTTGGCATTGGGGGCATACAAACTTTTGATGCAAAGTATGTGGCCACCAAAAAATATGGCGATTGCAAAGCATTATCAAATTATATGGTAAGTATTTTTAAAGAGGCAAACTTACCAGCACGATATGTAATTGTAAAATCTGGTAAAAATGCTAGAGGAATGTGGGAAGATTTTCCATGCCCATCTTATTTTGATCATGTAATAATGTGTGTGCCCATGCAAAAAGATACCACTTGGCTGGAATGTACAAGTCAAACTACAAGTGCGGGTTATATGGGGAGTTTTACTGGCAATAGAAAAGCATTGTTGATGGATGAAAATGGCGGGCATATTGTATCTACCCCATATTATAAGGCAAGTGATAATGTACAAAGTAGAAAAGTAACCGCAAGCATAAATGAAGAAGGCAACTTAGACGCCGAAGTTTTTACACATTATACCGGCATTCAACAAGAGCACGTAAATAGTTTATTGCATAATGCTACAGAAGACGAAAAGAAAAAATATTTAAACGATGCAATAGATTTACCAACTTATAGTGTAGAAAAAATTGAATATAAAGAAACAAAAGGCATCATACCTATGATGGATGAATATTTATCTATAAAGGCACCAAGTTATGCTAGCTCATCTGGCAAAAGATTATTTATAGCGCCAAATTTATTTAATCGTGCTCGCAATAAATTTCCCAATGATAAAGCTAGAAAATATGACATTCAGTTTTTTGATACATTTATTGATTTAGATACAATAAACATTAAAATACCTTCAAATTATTCTATAGAATCTATTCCCAAACCAATTACTTTAAAATCTGCTTTTGGAAATTACAGTATAAGCTGTACTGTAAAAGAAAATATGGTTTATTTAATTCGAAGAAATGAAAGAATCGAAGGCAGATTCCCTAAAAGTGAGTATGAAACCGTGGCAAATTATTTTAATGAAATATATAAAGCCGACAGAAGCAAAAATTGTATTCATTAAAAACCAGTAAACCGAAAATGAATAACTCACAACCCACCAAAGAGAAGCTAAATGTCTGGCACAAAGACCCAGCAAAATGGAAATGAGGTTTGTTTTATTATAACAAAAACGACAAACGCATTTTTCCACCTAAGCGTATTGCTGCTCTTGGGTGGACAGTAAATTTTGCAAATCCTTATTCAATAGCAGTAATGGTTGCATTAATTGTTTTCATATTTGCCGCTGTAGCCTTAATAAAGCGATAGCACTACGCAATTTTATAAACCCTATTTACTTTCCACTTTTCACAACATTTCCTTCCTCCAAATTTCTCTTTTCGCCCTTCTGCCCTTATCTTTGCGGCAAAATTGAGGATGTATATGGCACAAAAGAGCATCAAATCTATATTGGTATTGGCTTTCAGCCTTTTTTTAATGGTTTTTAGTACAGCTAGCTTTGCGCAAGAACCTGCACATGAAGGTGGGCATGAGCTTAAAGAAGAAAAGCTAGACCCAGCCAAGATAATAATGGATCATATTAAGGATGCCCACGAGTTCCATTTCTTTACTGCAGGTTCGTTTCATGCTACTATTCCATTACCTGTAATATTATATTCTCCTTCAAAAGGGTTGTCTATGTTTTCGTCTAGCCGTTTTGGGCACGAAGGAGAAGAAGCTTACAATGGCTATAAATTTAATGAAACAAAAGAAATTGTAGCAGAAGATGGTTCAGCAGTATATGATTTTTCGCTTACAAAAAATGTAGTACAAATGATTTTGGCACTAAGCTTATTGGTGTTTTTAATGATGAGCATTGCTAAAAAATATAAAAATGGTTACGGTGTTACTTCTGCACCAAAAGGATGGCAAAATGTTATAGAGCCTGTTATCACTTTTGTAAGAGATGATGTGGCTAAACCAAACCTTGGTAAAAAATGGAACAAATATTTGCCATATCTACTAACTGTTTTCTTCTTTATATTAATCAACAATATTTTTGGATTAATACCAGGCTCGGCAAACGTAACTGGTAACACAGCTTTTACAGCAGTATTGGGTATTATATCTTTGGTAGTCATTTTATTTAGCACCAACACACATTTTTGGGCGCATATTTTTTGGCCTCCAGGTGTTCCATTGTTGGTAAAAATTATTTTAATACCTGTGGAAGTGGCTGGTGTATTTATTATTAAACCTGCGGCGCTTATCATTCGTTTGTTTGCAAACATGGTAGCGGGGCATATTATTATTTTAAGTTTTGTATCGTTGATATTTATTTTTGGGGCTATGAACAAAGGTGCAGGTTGGGGTTTTTCTCCAGTATCTGTTTTGTTTACGGTATTCATTTATTTTATTGAAATATTGGTGGCATTTATACAAGCATTTATTTTTACAAATTTAACGGCAGTATTTATTGGCCAAGCATTTGAAGGTGGGCACGATGATGTAGATGGGCATCATGATGCAGTAATAATATAGACATAAGATGTATAGACATTAGATGTTAGACTGAAGTATTTGTTCTGATGTTAATTATCTAAGATGATTGAGTAATATAATAATTTTTAAATAATTGGAGGCTAGTCTTAATACTAATGTCTAAGTACTAAAATCTAATCTCTTTTTTTCACATATAAAAACACAAGTATCATGAATTTAATGACAACTTTGTTAGAAGTACAAATAGGTTTCTCTCACATGGGTGGAGCTATT
>JAYTLA010000060.1:0-22599 GCA_043729825.1 Ferruginibacter sp. | reverse complement strand
TGGAACTGCTCCATACACAGGAACAGGCACATTCACAGGTTTAGCAGCAGGAACATATAGCTACACTGTAACAGATGCGAACGGATGTACTTCAGTAGTATCTGTAACGATTGGTCAACCAGCAGTACTAGTAGCAGTAGAATCGCATACTAACGTATTGTGTAATGGCGGTAGCACAGGAACAGCAACAATAACAGCAACAGGTGGAACTGCACCTTACACAGGAACAGGAACATTCACAGGCTTAGCAGCAGGAACAACTAGTTACACAGTAACTGATGCGAACGGATGTACTTCAGTAGTATCTGTAACGATAACTGAACCAGCAGTACTAGTAGCAGCAGGAACACATACGAACGTATTGTGTAACGGCGGCAGCACAGGCACAGCAACAATAACAGCAACAGGTGGAACTGCTCCTTACACAGGAACAGGAACATTTACAGGCTTAGCTACAGGAACACATAGCTATACTGTAACAGATTTCAACGGATGTACGTCAACAGTATCTGTAACGATAACTGAACCAACAGTACTAGTAGCTTCAGCAACAGCAAGTACAATAGCATGCTTTGGTGGTACTGCAACAGTGACTATTACTGCAACAGGTGGCACAGGCGCATATAGTTATACATTTGATGGAGTAACTAACACAACAGGTGTATTTACTCATGCAGCAGGTACAAACTTAGCATACAGTGTTACAGATGCTAACGGTTGTAGCCCAGCAACAGCAAATGGAACTATTACAATTGTACAGTCTGCAATATTGAATGCAACTGTTACTTCTACCAACGCAGTTTGTGCGGGTAATTATAATAGTGCAACAATAACTATTAGTAGTCCAACAGGTGGTTCTGGTACTTACCAATACAGTATTGACGGAGGAGCTACTTGGCAGAATAGTGGTAGTTATAATGTGAACGCAGGTACTTACAATGTTCAGATTCGTGATGCAGGTAATACTTCTTGTGTTAGAGTATTAAACCCAGCATTGGTAATTACTGAAGCATCAAATACAGATGTAACTATTGGTTCGCAAACTGCAGACAATTTATATGCAACAAATGGTGTAGAGAAAACCATAGCGTATAACTTAACAGAAATAAATGGTAAGGCGGCTACTCCTGCAGTAATAAGAGTATTTAAACCAGCAGGTTATCTAGTTTTATTTAACCCAGCTTTGACTACTTGGGTAGATGTAAACGGATTCCCAGGTCCAATTACTTATACAGTGGATAATACTAAGTGGGTACAAACAGCTAGTACTACATCTTATGTTGAATTTACTAGAACAGGTGGCGCTAATACAATCAATTGTAATGAGCAGTTAAGGGTTGTATTTAGCTTGAAGAGAAATACGCTTAATAAAACTAAGTTTAACTTAAACGTACAGTTTAGACCAGCAACTGGTGAAGTGAAATTGAATAACAATACAAATTCTATTATCTTCATTGGAGAATAAAATAGCAAAAATCTGTCATGCATTTTTTAAATGCATGACAGATTACTTTTAAAAAATACAGGTTAAAAAATACAGGTTAAAAAATATAAAATAAAGAATATGAAAAAAATATCATTCGTTTTGCTAATAACAATTGTTACAGCAGTTTCGTCTTATGGCCAATCATATAGCAGACATATAAAATCTAGTGCTAGTGATCCTGCCATTGAAAACCTAACAATTAGTGACCCTACTAATGGTTCTGTAAATACAGATATGTTGGTGAGCGGATCTCCTGTAAAAGTGCAGTTTACTGTATTAAATAAAGAAAATACCGCTATAGTACCTTCGGGTAGTTGTAGGGTAATGCTTACGCTAGGAAGCAAGTTTAAATTGGCAACTGATTTAAACAATTTGCAGAGCCTACCATTAAGCAATTATTTTAAATGGGTGCTTAAACAAGCCTCAGATTCTAGACAATATATTCTTTTAGGCATTTTGTATAATGATTTGCCTGCAAACTTTTCAGGTAATGCATCATTTATGCTAGTTCCAAGTAAAGTTGGTAGTTCTACTCTAGTTTGTCAATTGCTTGTAAGCAATGAAAAAAATAGTGACAACACCTTAGCAGATAATAACCCTAATAACAATTCTGCTTCTTTGAGCTATACAAATGTAAAAGCTCTTGAGATGAAATTTACTCAGTTTACTGCAAAACCTCGCTCTTGTGTGTTGGATCTTAATTGGTCTATTTATGATAAAGATAAAGAAGCAAAGCAATATGTAATTGAGGCTTCTGAAGATGGTATAAACTTTGTTCCGGTAAAAACGATATTAGCATCTGGTGGAGTATCATTTGGCTATATGTTAGATAAAATTGCAAATTCGGTTGTTACAGTAAGAGTAAAAGCAGAAACTGAAAATGGGCAGTATCTTTATTCTGAAAAAATTTACAACAATGATATTTGTAAAACTGGTTTTGATGTTTCAATATATCCAAACCCAGTGCCCTCAGAGGTTACGGAAGTGGCATTACAAGCAAAAGATGGGATATTTAACGGGAAGTATAGTGTTAAGCTAAGTAATGCTACAGGTAATGAATTGAAGCAAACGGAACAAATTTTTAATAATCAAGTAAAGGTTAAAATCAATACTGGAATTTTGCCAGCTGGTGTATATTTTGTTACATTAATTGGAGAAGACAAAAAGCCTATTGTGCTTAAGCTTGTAAAACAATAAACATATAAAAAACTAAGTTAATTTAATTAGAATATGCAAATTCAGATTCACTTAAAAGTGTGATTCTGAATTTGTTTTTTATAGACTACTATACATCAAGCAATAATATTTAATACGATTTGTCTTGTAGAGTTGATGAATGTTAATTTTTTTGAAGGAATAATTAATTTCAAATAGAAAATTTACTTTCGCAGAATTAAGGAAAATTGAAAACAAAAATGGCATGAAAAAAAAATACGTATTCCTATCTTTTCGTTATATACTAATACTCTTGGTTTCTAGCATTTCTTCTTTGTCAAGTAATGCGCAAACACCTGTTGCGGCAGATCCAGCATTAGGGGCGTTTGATATTACCAATTTGGGGGACGTTTCAGTAAATGCAAATACATTAGCACTTAATGGGATATACAATATAAGGTTAGATGTTTTTAATTTAAACTTATCTAATCCCATTCCTCCTAATACATTTAATATAGAAGTTGACTTAGGTACAAAATTTATTCTTGACCCCGCAGTTACTGCTAATGCAGCAACTTTAAATGCTTATTTAACTAGCCTACCTTTAAGTAACTATTTTACTTTTACATATATTACCACAGGGATTCGCCCAATTATGAGGTGTACACTTACGTCTGAATTGCCTAATGATTATATTGATCAATTTGTATTTAGGGTAAAGGCTATTGCGTATGGAACATCAATCGTAAAAGGCGATGTTTTCATTACTAATAATAACCCCAGCTTTACACTTACTGATGATAACAATGGAAATAACACAGCTGCACTTGAATACACTGTTACTACCGTTGTGCCTGTTACGATTACTGATTTTAGAGCTTATAATAAAGATTGCCATATCGATGTTAATTGGTCTGTAGGCCAGGAAACAAATGTTGCAAAATATGATATAGAATTGAGTAAAGACGGAACTAATTTTGCCAAAATTGGGTCTTTAAAAGCTCAAAATAAAAATAAATATGATACCTCTATTGCAATTTTTGAACAAATAAAATCACCAACATTATTTGTAAGATTAAAGACTGTTGACAATGACGGTACTTTTAAGTATACATCAATAGTGTTGTTTGATGGTAGTTGTAAGAGTAATCAACAGCAGGAAGTTTATTGCTATCCAAATCCATTAAGAAGAGAAAATAGTATTACGATTGCTTCTAAAGACATACTGTTTACAGGCAATTATCTAGTTAGTTTACTGGATGTAAGCGGAAAGTTTTATATGCAAAAACAACTTTTTCTTGATAGTGCTTATTCCTTTAAATTGCCAATCACAAATGAGCTAGCAGCAGGAAATTATTTTATCATTGTGCAAAAAGAAGATAAATCGGTTAATGCTTTACTTCAATTTATAAAAGAGGACTAATTTGCTATTATAAATATTGCTAAGGACATTTTATGAAGAAGTAAAACTTTTTTGATAAACGGAATATATCCTTGGGAACTTGGGGGAGCTATTTTTTATCGGGAGAAAAATCAGAATAATGAAACAATAACATCTGCAATTACTTTAGTAAAATGCAAATGCTCTAAGGCCAAAATTTTTGCAGCTAAGGTTTTACCTGTTTCTCCTTGTTCCAAATTGCATCTTGCTTGGAAAATTATTTTTCCATGGTCATATACCTCATCTACAAAATGAATGGTAATACCACTTTGCTTTTCGCCAGCAAGTACCACAGCCTCATGTACACGCATACCATACATACCTATACCTCCGTATGCAGGTAGCAATGCTGGGTGTATGTTTATTATTTTTTGTGGAAATGCTTTTGTGACTGCGTTAGGTATTTTTTTTAAATACCCTGCTAGCACAATAAAATGAATATGGTGTTTAGTGAGAATATCTAAATAAGTAGATGATAATTCCTCTTCCGTTTTGTTTTTTACATCTATAATTTCTCTAGCGATATTATTTTGCGCAGCTATATTTAATACCCCTGCTTTTGCATTGTTTGTAAGTACCAAAGCAATTTTTGTCTCTATTTTTTTTTCTTGTAAAAGAGGAGCTAATGTTTTTATAATTACTTCCGCATTACTACCACCACCGCTAGCAAATATGGCTATGTTCATTATTTTATAAATAAAGATTTGCTGAAATATGTAATGCTTCTTTTAAAATGGGTAACAATTAAACCATAAAACAATTAAACAATTCATTTTTTCCTCCCGCTTATTCTAGCAAAAACTTTCTTCAAATAATTTTTAAAAAAAGAAAATTGACCAAGCGGAATACTTACCAATATAACAGCAATGGGCCAAAGTATGGTCACAAGTAAAATATATACTATTACCCAAAGAATACCTTTTTCTACCCCTATAAGGCCGATTAGTTTTCTACCAGCATACCCACAAAGGCTGCCGCCGAGCGCAAAAGTGATAATAATTAATATTAATCTACCTATACCAACCTTCCATTTTTGTTGTAGCTTTTTTAGCATGGCGCAAAAGTCATTCAAAAAGTTGGGAAAACATATTCAATTCATAAAATAATTTTTGGATTAATTTATGAGCAGAAATTTTATATTATTTTATGGCAACCTCTGCCTTTTTCGCTGCCGTAATTTAATTAGATAAATGAAAATGTGTATCAACTTTTCAAACTTATTAAGATTTGCAAGAAATAGTTAATAAACTCCTAAAAAAAGATTTAAAATGTTAGTAGTTTGTCAACATCCTACCTTACTTTTGCACTCGGAATAGCCATTTTCTACCAAAAACCCGGCTCCATTGTATGATTCGATATAAAAAATTCATTTTTCGGTTTATTGCAAGCCTTATTCTCGTTGGTTTTATCTCTAATAAAAGTGCCTTTGCACAAGGCGAAGCTTTGTTTAAAGCCAATTGCGCAAACTGTCACAAACCAGATGCTGATTACACTGGCCCAAATATAAAAGATGTTAGGAAAAGAATGCCTTCTGCAGATTGGGTGTACCAGTGGGTTGCTAATCCTGCAGGCACAAATGATGCATATGCAGCAAAACTAAAGGATAAATGGAAACCTACTATAATGACCGCTTTTCCAGCATTAAAAAAAGGAGA
The DNA here is from genome assembly GCA_043729825.1 of Ferruginibacter sp. Lineage (GTDB taxonomy): Bacteria > Bacteroidota > Bacteroidia > Chitinophagales > Chitinophagaceae > Ferruginibacter. The sequence goes on along the minus strand of JAYTLA010000060.1, from coordinate 16,862 downwards.
CATTGATGCAATATTAGATTATGTTGATGGATATGTTCCACTACCTCTACCACCTGGTGATGAACCCGGAGGCAAAAATGGTTCTGATAATTCCTTTTTATTCGGTCTTCTTACACTTATACTCGCAGTTGTTGCTTTTATTTTATTACAAGTAAATAGTAACCTCCGCAAATTATCTGATGATAAAGAAGGTATTTACCGTGGAGAACCTGTACCTTTTTATAGAAACAAATCTTATTTAATGATGGGGATTTTGGGTGTTGCAGGTGTAGGTATGTATTTTACCATGGCCGGATATAATGGTAGTGGTGGTGGAATGAACCTTGGTCGTATGCAAAATTACCAACCAGAGCAACCAATATTTTACTCTCATAAAGTACACGCAGGTACAAACCAAATAAGTTGTTTGTATTGCCATGGTGGTTTGCAAGATAGCAAGAGTGGTAGCATACCATCTGTAAATGTATGTATGAACTGCCACGTATCTATTAAAGAATACAAGGGCGAAGCCATTACAAAAGAAGATGGCTCATCTGTAAATGGTACTGCCGAAATACAAAAACTATACGCCTACGCAGGTTGGAATCCAGAAAAGAAAGCATACAACCCAGATAATAATTTAGATGGAATACCTGATGGAGCAAAACCAATAGCATGGGTAAAAATTCATAACCTACCAGATCATGTTTATTTTAACCATAGCCAACACGTAAAAGTAGGTAAACAACAGTGCCAAACTTGCCATGGCAATATTCAGGAAATGCCAGAAGTAAAGCAGTTTTCAGATTTGAGTATGGGCTGGTGTATCAACTGCCACAGAGAAAGCAAAGTAGATTTTTATAATAAAGCAGATAGCACGGGGAATAAGTTCTATAGTATTTACGAAAAATTTCATGAGCAAATGAAAGATTCGGTTATAGATAAATCGGGTAAGAAAATAGCCAATCCACATAAAATGGATAGCGTAACGGTGGAAAAAATTGGTGGAACGGAGTGTCAGAAATGCCACTATTAAGCAAATGGGCAAATGTGCAAATGTGAAAATTTGCAAAACAGCTACCTTGATAGTAAAGTTTTTAAAGAAATAATATAGTTTGATTTTAAAGAATTAGCAAATTTGTCCCGAAACTTCGGGACAAATTTGCACATTTCAAAAAAGTATGAGTAATAAACAATATTGGCAAAATTTTGGAGACCTTACACAGTCAGATAGATTTAAACAATCTACCGAAAAAGAGTTTCAAGAAGAATTACTTCCTATTGAAGAGCTAGAGAGCAAAGGTTTGCTTGATGCAAAAACGCCAAGAAGAGATTTTTTAAAATACCTTGGTTTTTCTACAGCTGCGGCGGCAATTGCTGCTGGTTGTGAAATGCCTGTACGCAAAGCCATTCCTTATTTACAAAGACCAGATAATGTGGTTTCGGGTGTAGCTAATTATTATGCATCTACTTATGTGAACGCTGGCGATGCTATAAGTGTAGTGGTAAAACAAAGAGATGGACGCCCGATTAAAATAGAAGGGAACGAATTATCATCGCTTACAAAAGGTGGAACAAGTGCACAATCGCAAGCATCGGTTTTAGATTTATACGACCCTACACGTTTGCGTCATCCATTACAAAAAATAGGAAACGATTTTAAAGAAGTAACTAGTTTTGATAATTTTGATAAATTGGTTGCTGATGCTATTACAGGTTTAGCTGGAAAAGCATTGGTGTTATTGACATCTACCATCCATTCTCCATCTACCTTACAAATCATTTCAGAATTTTTAGCCAAATACCCTGGCAGCCGCCACGTTCAATACGATGCGGTAAGTTATAGTGGAATGTTGCAAGCCAACGAAGCGGCTTATGGTAAAAAAGCATTGCCGCAATATCGTTTTGATAAAGCAAAAACAATTGTTAGTCTTGGTGCCGATTTTTTAGGCACATGGCTTAGCCCAACAGAATTTAGCAAACAATATTCGGAAAATAAAAAAGTAACTGGAGATAAGCCTGAGCTTAGTCGTCATATACATTTTGAAAGTATGATGAGTATGACTGGTTCTAATGCAGATGATCGTTATACACACAAGCCTTCTCAAACTGGTGCTGTAGCATTGGCTTTGCTTGCAAAATTGGGCGGTGCTGTAACTGCTCCAACTTTTACAGATGCAAGGTTAAATAAAGGGATTGAAGAAACTGCTAAGCAATTGGCTGCAAGTAAAGGAAGTGCCTTGGTAGTTTGCGGAAGCAACGATGTAAATATTCAATTGGTAATAAATGCTATTAACGAAGCAATAGGTGCAAATGGTACAACAATAAACTGGAGCGCTACATCTAATGTGCGCAAAGGTATAGATGCAGATATGGTAAAACTTTCGGCTGATATGGCTGCAGGTACTGTGGGTGGTGTTTTGGTGTACGATTGTAATCCTGTGTACTCTTACGCAGATGGAAAAAAATTCGGCGAGGCTTTATCTAAATTGCCATTGAGTGTTTCTTTCAATGTAACAATGGATGAAACTGCTGAGCAATGTAAATATATTATACCTAGCCATCATTGGTTAGAAAGTTGGGGAGATGCAGAACCAGTTACTGGTCATGTAAGTATTATTCAACCTTTGATTAATCCTTTATTTAAAACACGTCATTTTCAAACTTCTCTTATTAATTGGATAGGTACTAAAGCTACAGCTACTACTGCTGTAGTAACAGATACCATTTATAAAGAAATGCCGTATGTGCCGGGTACAGTATTGGCGGTAACAGATGCGTATGAAAATTATTATAAAAAATATTGGGCTGGTAAAGTATCTGCATGGGATAAAGCTTTGCAAGATGGTGTGATAGAAACGGGCTCTAGTGCTATTGTTGGTGGATCGTATAACGGTAGTAAGCTAGCTGAAGCTGCTGCTAAAATTGCCACAGCAAAAGCTGGTGATTACGAAGTAGTGTTGTATCAAAAAATAGGAATGGGTACTGGTGCACAAGCCAACAACCCATGGTTACAAGAATTGCCAGATCCTATTACAAAAGTAACTTGGGATAACTATGCAATGGTATCTCCAGCATTGGCAAAAACAATGTTTGGAATAGATGTAGCCAATAAGAACAGTAAAAAAGATGCTGATAAATATGAAGTACATCCAGAAAAACCGATGTTGAAAATAACGGTGAATGGGAAAGTGCTTGAATTGCCTGCATTAATTATACCTGGCTTGCATCCTTCTACACTGGCTATTGCTGTGGGTTATGGCCGTAAGAGTGCGAGCGATAATGTGGATGTAAATTATGAAAGAATTGGTCGTGCGGCATATCAAGCAGGGCAAAATGCATATCCATTAGCAAGTTTTGATGGCAGCACATTTTCTTATAATGCGGTAGCTACGGTTACAAAGAGTGATGCTGAACGTTATCCATTGGCACAAACACAGGTGCATGGTTTTACAGAAGGCCGTCCTGTTATTTATGAAACCAATTTAGCAAGTTATCGTAAAGATCCATTAGAAGTATTGGCAGAGCCAAGGCACGAAATGGAAGAAATAACGCCAGATGGAAAAAAAGATTTTGTAAAAGATGCAACAACATATCCGCATTATGACAAACCTGGTATTAAATGGGGAATGAGTATTGATTTAAATACTTGTACTGGTTGTAGTGCTTGTGTGGTAGCTTGTAATGCAGAAAACAATGTGAGTGTAGTTGGAAAAATACAAGTACAACGTGCACACGAAATGCATTGGTTGCGTATAGATCGTTATTTTACTGGCGATGTAGAAAATCCGGATGTTATTTTTCAACCAATGATGTGCCAGCATTGCGATAATGCGCCTTGCGAAAACGTTTGTCCGGTAGCAGCTACAAACCACAGCAGCGAAGGATTAAACCAAATGACATACAATAGATGTATTGGTACAAGATATTGTGCTAATAACTGTCCATATAAAGTTCGTCGTTTTAACTGGTTAGATTATACTGGTGCAGATAGTTTTGCAGATAATCAAAAACCATTGATAGGAACAGATATGAACGAAGTGGTAATGCAGATGAATGACGACCTTACAAGAATGGTATTGAATCCGGATGTAACGGTTCGTAGCAGAGGTGTTATTGAAAAATGTTCTTTCTGTGTACAACGTTTACAAGAAAATAAATTAGAAGCAAAGAAACAACAAGACCCTTCTCTCGTACGTAACGTAAAGGTAGCGTGTGCGCAGGCTTGCCCTAGCAACTCTATTACTTTTGGTAATGTGAACGATAAAGAAAGTGAGATTTACAAAACAAGAAAAGTAGATCAAGCCAATCGTACGTTTTATGTAATGGAGCAATTGCACGTATTACCGAATGTAAGTTATTTGGCAAAAATTAGAAATACAGATAGAGAAGTGAATAATGGTAATGAGAGAGAACATCATGGTGGTGGCCATCATGAAGGAGGAGCAGAACATAAAGTAGAAGGGCATGGAGCAGAGCATAAAACAGAAGGGCATAAAGAAGAAGCAGGAGCGGAGAAAAAAGTAGAAGCGCCAGCGCATCATTAACCTCACCTATCCTCTCCAATAGGAGAGGGAAAAGGAGAAGATTGTAGCGAAATCTTTTGGTTAGTTTGAAGGTTGCAAATTATTAAAGTTGGTTGTGTTAAACTACTCGCTTCGATAAAAGATGAATAAAGTGATACTGTTGAAAGGAGCGTCGCCAATGAAGTTGAACATAGCTGCTTCTTTGTTCGGACAAAAAGAAAAAAAATAAAGAATAAAAAAGGATAAAAGTTTAGAAAAGTACAAGTCTTACATCTTGTATCTAATATCTAAAATCTAAAAAGAATATGTCATTACTCAAATACGAATCGCAACTAAGGGAACCGTTGGTAGATGGTAACAAAGATTATCATCAGGTAACGGAAGATATTATTGGTCCCATAGAAATGAAGCCAAGCAAGCTTTGGTACATTGGTTTTTATATCAGTGTAGCATTGTTATTATTTGGTGTGTACAGCATTTATCGTGAGGTTACTTATGGTATTGGTCAGTGGAATTTAAATAAAACCATTGGTTGGGGTTGGGATATTACCAACTTTGTATGGTGGGTAGGTATTGGTCATGCTGGTACGCTTATTTCGGCTATCTTATTATTGTTTAGGCAAGGCTGGAGAACGGGTGTAAACCGTGCTGCTGAAGCGATGACGATTTTTGCGGTAATGTGTGCAGGGCAGTTTCCGATATGGCATATGGGTCGTGTATGGATGGCGTTTTTTGTATTGCCTTATCCTAATACTCGTGGACCGTTGTGGGTAAATTTTAACTCACCATTGTTGTGGGACGTGTTTGCGATATCAACTTATTTTACGGTATCATTATTATTTTGGTACTCTGGTTTGTTACCAGATTTTGCAACGGTAAGAGATAGAGCGAAAACAAAATTCCGTAAAATGATGTACGGTATTGCAGCATTTGGGTGGACGGGTAGTACAAAGCATTGGCAGCGTTTCGAATCTTTATCACTTGTACTTGCAGGTTTGAGTACTCCACTTGTATTGTCTGTACATACCATTGTATCTTTTGACTTTGCTACATCGATAGTACCAGGTTGGCATACAACCATCTTTCCTCCATACTTTGTTGCAGGTGCTATATTCTCAGGTTTTGCAATGGTGCAAACACTTTTAATAGTGGTGCGTAAAGTATTAAACTTGCAAGACTATATTACTATTAGCCATATTGAAAAAATGAATAAGGTTATTGTACTTACTGGTAGTATTGTGGGTATTGCATATTTAACAGAATTGTTTATTGCATGGTATGGTCAAAACCCATACGAACTACATGCATTTTTTGAAAACAGAGGGAATATTTTTAGCCCTTATGGCTGGAGTTATTATTTGATGATGTTCTGTAACGTGGTTTCGCCACAGTTGTTCTGGAGCAAAAAATTGAGAAGAAACATTACGGTTACTTTCTTTATGAGTATTATCGTAAACATTGGTATGTGGTATGAGCGTTTTGTAATTATTGTTACATCTGTGTATAGAGATTTCTTACCATCTAGTTGGAGCACCTATTACAGCCCTAGTATTTATGAAATAGGTTTCTATTTAGGAACGTTTGGTTTGTTCTTTACTTGCTTTTTCTTATTTGCAAAATATTTCCCTGTAATTGCAGTAGCCGAAATTAAATCGGTATTGAAAACAAGTGGCGAAAATTATAAAATGAAGATGACAGATATTGATAGACAAGATGCGGAGAAATTTTATATTGAAGAAGTGGAGCATGCACATTAGAAGCAATGGGCAAATATGCAAATTGGCAAATGTGCAAAAGATGGAATTATAAATTATTAGTTATTAATTATAAATTAATATGAGCGGAATTAAAAAATTTGTGGTAGGGTCGTTTGATGATGAAGCGGTGCTTTTTCCTGCGGTGAAAAACGTAAGAAAAGCTGGCTACAAAATTCATGATGTGTACACACCCTTTCCTGTGCACGGGCTAGACCATGCATTGGGCCTAAGAGAAACAAGCATACACACTGCGGGTTTTATTTATGCTATTACGGGTACTACAACAGCACTTACTTTTATTAGCTGGATATTTACAAGCGATTGGCCTTTAAATATTGGTGGTAAGCCACACTTTGCTTTACCAGCATGGATTCCTATTACGTTTGAGCTTACGGTTCTTTTTGCAGCAGTTGGTATGGTGCTTACGTTTTGTTATTTGTGTCAATTATCGCCATTTGTAAAAAAGCACCATTTTAGTATGCGCTCTACCGACGATCATTTTGTAATGGTAATAGAATGCACAGATAAAACCAATGAAGGAGAATTGCAATCGTTTATGCAAAAAGCTGGGGCAATAGATATAAATACACAAGTAGCAGAAACAGGATGGTGGCTTGGTAGATATGATAAAGAACAAAAATTATATAGAGAAGAACTCGGTTATTAATTGATGATTAATAATGAATAATTTTTTAAAAGATAATTGATAATATTTTAGATGAAAAAATTTACTTACATAATTGCAGCACTTGTTTTGGGTGTAACTGTATTTAGCAGTTGCGATGGTGTGCGCCGTGAACCTGGAGGAATTTATATGCCCGATATGGCTTACAGCCGTGCATACGAAAGTTTTGCAGATAGAGATACTGCGAAGTTTACCATGGATATGTACAATAAAGGCGGAGATAAAATTTTCTACAATAATGTGCCACCAGCTGGTACCATTAAAAGAGGAGAATTGTTTCCTTACACATTGCAAAACGATAGCAATGGTTATAAACTAAGCGCAGCAATAAAAAACCCTTACGATACTATTGCTATTAACAAAGCTGAAATGGCCGAGGCTGGAAGATTGTATAATATTAATTGTGGTATTTGTCATGGAGCTACAGGAATTGCTAATGGCCCTATAGCAACTGGTGGTTATGTAGGCGGTGTGGCAAACCTTACGGGAGATGCATATGTGAAAATGACAGATGGAACTATGTTTCATTCTATAACTTATGGAAAAGGAGTAATGGGAAGTTATGCATCGCAAGTTAGCAGAGCACAACGCTGGATGATTATAAAATACATTAGAACATTGCAACCAAAGGCTGGTACAGGAAAAGCGCCTGACAGCGCAGCGGTAGTAAAAAAATAATATTAAAAAGAACAAAAGCATTTACACAAAATAATTTTTAGATGACCAACAATTTTGAATTACCGAGTAGCTTTAAAAAATGGACATGGGGTCTTATCGTAGCAGGATTGCTAGCGGTGCTCTATGGTTTTATTATGTTTCATCCATTTACGCAAACGGCTACTGTACACGGGCATGGAGATAACAGTACAAGATTTTGGGCAGTGTTACTTCAAAACAGCGTGTATTTTTTATTGATTGTAAATGCATCTATGTTTTTTATTTGTGTAACTACCTTGGCTTTGGGAGGCTGGCAAGTGGCTATGAAAAGAGTGCCAGAAGCTATATCTAGTGTGGTTCCTATACTAGGTGGTATTACATTTTTAATTTTATTGGCTATTGTTTTAGGTGGTCGTACAGATATTTATCAGTGGTTAGATCCAAATTTATATAAAGAAGGTACAGGCACTTTCGATAAAATATTAAATGGTAAACATGGTTTTTTAAATCCAACATTTTTTATTGTATGGTCTGCATTGGCCATAGGATTGTGGGCTTGGCTTGGGCATAAAATGCGTGCATTGAGTTTAAAGACAGATAATGCGCCAATGGATTTGAAAGAAGCAAAATCATGGATGGATACAAACTTTACTGTGGCTTCTTTTTATGTAGTATTTTTTGGCTTAACAGTTGCATCTACTGTTCCATGGTTTTGGCTAATGAGTATAGATGCACATTGGTATAGCACAATGTATAGCTGGTACACATTTGCAAGCACGTTTGTATCGGGTATGTCGTTGATAGCCATTTTTGTTATTTACCTAAAAAACAGAGGTGAGTTGGAATATGTAACCGAAGAGCATTTGCATGATGTAGGTAAATTTATGTTTGCGTTTTCTGTATTTTGGACCTACTTATGGTTTAGCCAATACATGCTTATTTGGTATAGCAATCAACCCGAAGAAACAAGATATTTTATAGATAGAATTGGAACTGCAGAAAAGAGTGGTCCTTATCATGGCATATTCTTTTTTAATTTGATTGTAAATTTTCTTGCACCATTATTAATATTAATGAGAAAAGGCTCTAAGAGAAATTGGACAGTGGTAACATTTATGGCAGTGCTTATTATTTTTGGACATTGGATAGATTTTTTCCAAATGATAATGCCAGGAACGATGAGGGAAAATGCGCAATTAATGCCTTTTGAATTTGGTGTACCTTGTTTATTTATTGGAATAATATTGTGGGGCGTAGGAAGATATTTTACCAAAAATCCTTTGGTACAAAAAAATCATCCTTTCTTAAAAGAGAGTATGATACATCATACGTAGTCGATTGGTTGAATAGTTATTTGTTTTAACTAATGAGTTTTAAATAATCTGCGAATTTATTTACGCAGTTAAATTATAAAAGAGCAAACTGTTGTCGGTCGTCAGTTGTCGATTGTCAAAAAAATAACAAACATGAAAGAAGTATTTATTATAGCAGTTATTGTAATGATTTATATAGTCATTTTTCAAATTGCAAAAGCGAGTGAATATGTTAGCGTACTTAAGGGCGAAGACAAAACACGTAAACAAACCAACAAAATAAATGGCTTTTTGCTTGTGGCATTTTTGGTATTTGGTTTAATAGGCGTTTATGTTTGCAACGAATGGTTTTTTAAGAAAACATTGTTTCCACAGGGTTCTGCATCTATAGAAGGAGAGCAAATAGATTTCATGCTTTATTTAACTATTGGCGTTACCGGTGTTATATTTATCATTACTCAAGTGTTGTTATTTTGGTTTGCTTTTAAATATCAAGAAAAAGAAGGTAAAAAAGCTTTTTTCTTTGCACACAATACAAAATTAGAATTGCTTTGGACTACAGTACCCGCCATCTTCTTAACAGTGCTTGTTGTTTTTGGTTTAATAAATTGGTTTAAAATGACTGGTAATCCTCCAGATAATGCAATTGTTGTTGAAATAACTGGCCATCAATTTGCATGGGAAATGCGTTACCCAGGGAAAGATGGTATTCTTGGAAAAAAAGATTATAAAAAATACAATACACCATCGGGGAATATTTTAGGAGTAGATTTTGAAGATGTAAATAGTTTAGACGATTTGCATACAAACGAAATGCATTTACCAGTAGGCACACCAGTAAAGCTAGTTATTAATGCCATGGATGTAATACACGATGTGGGCTTAAATCATTTTAGAATGAAGATGGATGCGGTACCTGGTATTCCAACAACATTGTGGTTTACGCCTAAGCACACGACTAAAAAAATGAAAGAAATAACAAATAATCAAAACTTTGTGTATGAAATAAGTTGCGATCAAATGTGTGGTGCAGGACATTTTTCTATGAGGGGTATAATTGTTGTTGAGACGCTTGGAGAATATAAAGCATGGTTAGCATCTCAAAAGCCAGAGTATTTTACTTTGTTTAATAAAGCACCTACTGGAGTTCCTGATACATTAGCAGCAAAAAGTACAGTGACAGTGGCCTTAACAGACGTAAAAAAATAATTAATACAATTAAAATCTAAAGATATGAGCAGCGCAGTATTACATGAGGCATCGGTTCACGGAGTAGAGCATCATGATGCACATCATGGAGAACATCACCATAAAGAAACCTTTATTTCTAAATACGTTTTTAGTTTAGATCACAAAACGATTTCTAAACAATTTTTGGTAACAGGAATTATTTGGGCAATTGTAGGCGGTTTATTTTCTGTATTGTTTCGTTTGCAATTGGGATATCCAAATAGCACTTTCCCTTGGTTAGAAGATTTATTGGGGCATTGGGCAAAGGGTGGAAAATTGCAACCAGAATTTTATTATGCGCTCGTAACTATGCACGGAACCATTTTGGTTTTCTTTGTATTAACTGCAGGATTGAGCGGAACGTTTTCAAACTTTTTAATTCCATTGCAAGTAGGCGCAAGAGATATGGCATCGCCATTACTTAATTGTATGAGCTATTGGTTTTTCTTTATGGCTTCTATTGTAATGGCAGCATCTCTTTTTGTACAAACTGGTCCTGCTAGTGGTGGATGGACAGTTTATCCTCCACTAAGTGCACTAGGCGATGCTGCTTCTGGTAGTAAAATTGGTATGGACTTGTGGCTAGTGAGTATGGCATTGTTTATTGTATCTTCTTTATTGGGAGGATTAAATTATATAACTACTGTTTTGAACATGCGTACAAAAGGTATGAGCATGACGAGAATGCCATTAACCATTTGGGCGTTTTTCTTCACTGCTGTATTGGGTGTATTGTCTTTCCCTGTATTATTATCAGGCGCAATATTGTTATTGTTTGATAGAAATTTAGGCACAAGTTTTTTCTTAAGTGATATTGTTGTAGCAGGAAAAATTTTACCAAATGAAGGTGGTAGTGCTATTTTATTTCAGCATTTATTTTGGTTTTTAGGTCACCCAGAAGTGTATATCATTTTGTTGCCAGCCATGGGAATGAGTTCTGAAATACTTTCTATAAACAGCCGTAAACCAATTTTTGGTTATATGGCCATGGTGGGTTCTATGTTTGCCATTACTATTTTGGCTTTCCTTGTATGGGCTCATCATATGTTTGTAACAGGCCTCAATCCTTTCCTTGGTGCATTCTTTGTATTGCTTACTTTATTAATTGCTGTACCATCGGCTATTAAAGTATTTAACTGGCTTACTACTTTGTGGAGAGGAAATATTCGTTTTACACCGGGGATGTTATTTGCAATAGGTTTTGTGAGTTTATTTATTAGTGGGGGACTTACTGGTATTTTCTTAGGAAACTCTGCTTTAGATATTCACTTGCATGATACTTATTTTGTAGTAGCGCATTTTCATATTGTAATGGGTGTGGCATCTATGTTTGGAATGTTTGCAGGTGTGTATCATTGGTTTCCTAAAATGTTTGGAAGATATTTAAATAACACATTGGCCTATATTCATTTTTGGATAACAATAGTAGGTGCATATTTAATTTTTTGGCCAATGCACTACGAAGGTTTAGCTGGTATGCCTCGTCGTTATTATGATTTTCAAAATTGGGAATCTTTTAAAATGTTTGGTGGCTTAAATGAATTTATCAGTTTTGTAGCATTGATTGTATTTGCTGCACAATTGTTATTTGTAATAAACTTTTTTTATAGCATTTGGAAAGGAAGAAAAGTAACCACTTTAAATCCGTGGGGTGCTACTACATTGGAGTGGACAACACCATTGCGCCCAGGACATGGTAACTGGCCAGGCGAAATACCAGAAGTACACCGTTGGCCATACGACTATGCAAGAGAAGGGAAAAACGGAGAAGATTTTATTGCACAAGATGTGCCTGTGGGGGATGATGAGGAGAAACATTAATAATTAGCTAATTTGCTGATGTGCTAATTTGCTAATTCCAAAAAGGCAAAAAAGCTATTCAGTTTTAAGATGAATAAAATAGAAAATACAACTATAGCTGATTCGAAATCTTTTGCATTGGCAAGCAAAGTGAAGGATTATTTTCAGCTCATAAAATTCACTTTGAGTTTTATGGTAGTGTTTAGCACAGTAGTTTGTTTTTTAATAGCACCGTATGAAAAAGCAGGATTTGTTTATCATCCGTTAGTATTAGTTCTTTTACTTTTTGTGGCTGGGTTGTGTATTACAGGTAGTGCCAATACCATTAACCAAGCATTGGAAAAAGATACCGACGCATTGATGGCTCGTACGGCTAAGCGCCCTATTGCAAGTGGACGCATGAGTGTAACCGAAGGTTATATTTTTGCAGCTATTACTGGCGTAATTGGAGTGGGCATGATGTGGTATTTTTTTAACTTCAGTAGTGCGATGGTAGGGCTAGCAAGTTTAATTATTTATGGGTTTATTTATACCCCTTTAAAAAAAGTAAATTCTATAGCAGTGTTGGTAGGCGCAATACCTGGCGCTTTGCCTTGTTTGATTGGTTGGGTAGCAGCTACAGATAATTTTAGCGTAGGCGGTTGGGTATTATTTGGTATTCAATTTTTATGGCAGTTCCCGCATTTTTGGGCTATTGCTTGGCTGGCTCACGAAGATTATAGTAAAGCAGGTTTTAAATTATTACCTAGTGATAAAGGTCCAACAAAGTTTACAGCGCTGCAAACAATAATGTACAGCGCTATGATGATACCGATTGGGATAATGCCTTATTATTATCATTTGAGTGGACAAATAAGTATGTGGATAGTGCTGGGTTGTAATGTGTGGATGGTTTATACAAGCATTTTGCTTTTTTTGAAAATGGATAAGCCAGCAGCAAGAAAGGTAATGTTTAGTTCTTATTTTTATTTGATGATTGTGTTTTTGGCATTGTGGGCAGATAAGGTGCAAATGTGAAAATGGAAAAATTTGCAGATGTGCAAATGGATTCCTGCATGAGGTTTCTTGTGATTGCATAATAAAAGATGAATAATGGTATGCCGATGAAGTGAGTGACACAACAATGTTGCCTGAAGCTGCTTCTTTGTTCGGACAAAAAAGAAAAGAATTGTAGAAAAGATTTTGAAATAAGAAAATAAGATTGAACTAGTGCAGGGTAGTCTTCATACTCAATACTATAAAGTGGTAATGGAAAAAAAACAAAAATTGCATCCACATAAATTTACCTTGTGGGTAGCAATAGGAAGTATATTGATGATGTTTGCAGGGCTTACAAGTGCTTACATTGTAAAACGAAATCAGGCTAATTGGCAAACATTTAATTTGCCTGTAGCATTTTGGTATAGTACGGTAGTGATATTGCTGAGTAGTTTTACAATAATGATGGCCCTAAAATTTTTTAAAGAAAGAGCCATGAGTAGGTATAGAATGCTAATGGTAGCAACGATGGTTTTGGGTGCAATGTTTATTGTTTTGCAAGTGGTGGGGTTTCAGCAGTTGTGGGCAAAGGGAATTACATTGCAAGGAAATGTATCGTACTCTTTTTTATATGTAATTGTGGGTTTGCATGGGCTACATGTAATTGGAGGTGTAATAGCATTAATTGTAATGAGCTTGATGGCCTTTAGTAGAAAAACAAGAAATTATAGTACAGTGCCGGTAGAATTGATGAGTACGTACTGGCATTTTGTAGATATCCTTTGGTTGTATCTTTTGGTGTTTTTATTGATGATACGATAAAGAAAATAAAAATAGAATTGAATAAAAAATATTAATATAGGAAATAGAATTTTATGTCAACAGCAGCAATACCAATACAACCAAACACAAAATCATGGAGCGGAGGCAGAAGCCCGTTTAACGCTAGCTATGGCAAAGTGATGATGTGGTACTTTTTAATGAGTGATGCGTTTACTTTCGGAGCATTTCTGATTAGCTATGGTACGATTAGATTTAGCGTAAATAGCTGGCCTGATCCTAACAAGGTGTTTAATTCTGTTCCATTTTTAGGTCATGCAAATTTGCCTTTAGTATTTGTTAGTATTATGACTTTTGTGCTAATTTTTAGTTCTGTAACCATGGTACTTGCAGTGCATGAAGGGCACAATATGAATAGAAAGGGTGTAGAGAAATATATGATTTTGACCATCATTGGTGGTGCTGCTTTCTTAGGCTGCCAAGCTTGGGAGTGGACCCATTTACTTACTGGTGAGCACGTGGCATTATTAAACAATGGTACACTTTCTGTAATGAATACTACTGCAAGCGCTAACCCTTGGGGATTACCAGCAGCACACGATGCCATGATGGCCGCTTTGCAAAAAACACCGCATGATCAATTGGTAAATATTGCTAGCACCATTCATCATGCAGGCGCAGAGGTAGTGGGCCATAATGCACACAATGTATCAGCTATGAGTAATGCAGAGCTTACCAATATGATTAGCACTGCGGATTTACATGTTACGAATGTTGGTCGCCCAGCATTTGGTAGTTATTTCTTTGGTATAACTGGTTTTCATGGTTTTCACGTATTTAGCGGTGTGGTTATAAATATCATCATGTATTTTAAAACAAAGCTTGGCCATTTTGACCAAAGAGGACATTATGAAATGATAGAAAAGGCAGGACTATATTGGCATTTTGTGGACTTGGTTTGGGTATTTGTATTCTTGTGTTTTTATCTAGTATAGTATTGAGTACTTAGTATTCAGTATTTAGACTGGTACTTTCAAGTTGAAAATAATTTTTAAATAGTTGGGTTTTAGTCTTGATACTAATATCTAACATCTATTATCTAATTTATATGAGCGAACATACAATATCAGCAGAAGCAGGGCATTCACATGGCCACAATGAGGGCACGGGTAGAATTTGGAAAGTGTTTTGGGTACTTTCTGCATTAACAGTAATTGAATTAGCATTGGGCTACTTTCTTTATTTTAAAGCAGATGGAATGGGAAATGCAGCTATACTTACGACCAAAGTAGTTATAGGTGTACTTACTTTGTTGAAAGCATATTATATCGTTTCGGTGTTTATGCATTTAGGCGATGAAGTAAGAAATTTGATAATGACCATAACAGTGCCATTGGTATTATTCGTATGGTTTATTATTGCTTTTTTGTGGGATGGAAATAGCTGGAGAGAAATGCGCAATACCAATGCAGGTAGCAGACCAAGCATAGATAAGGTAGAACAGAAGCCTGTACTTAAAGATGCAAAACCGTAAGGTTTTTATAAAATATTTGAGAAGCCATCGTTTTATAATGATGGCTTTTTTTATACACGTTTATGCTTTAAAAAAAGTCACTTAAACTATCTTTGTATTTCTTATTGGAAATGCTATTATGCATTTCATAAAACAATGTATAGTGAATAAAAAAGCTCTTCTTGCCCTTACACTCGCCATAATGCTTCCCATGACGGGTTACTGGATGGTAAAATTTTTTAGCAAAGATGCCGTGCATATGCCTCGTAAATATTTTTACGATAGTGTACAAACCATCGAAAAAAATGGCAAGAAAATAGATGATACCATTTGGCATCAAGTAAAAAATATACAATTTACCAATCAACTTGGCAAGAAAGTTTCGTTAGATGATTTGAAAGGAAAAATAATTGTGGTGGACTTTTTCTTTACCAGCTGCCCAAGCATATGCCCAGGGCTAGCACGCAATATGAAACGCTTGCAAGATTCGTATAAAAAAAATGATACCATTGTGCAATTTTTATCGGTAAGTATAGATCCTGAAACCGATAGCGTGCCCAAGCTGCGTGCTTTTGCAGATAGATACCATGCCAACCACGATAGTTGGTGGTTTGTAACAGGCGATAAAAAAGAAATTTATGATTTTGCATTAAAAGAAATAAAAGCAAGTGTGGCCGATGTGGGTGTTGACACAGCCTTTGTGCATACCGAAAATTTTTTCTTGCTAGATACCAATAGAATTGTGCGTGGCTGGTACAATGGGTTTGATACCACAAAACTTGCGCAGCTTGCCAAAGATATACCAACCGTAATGTTAGAAAGAAATAGAAAAGCACCATCTGTATTTAGAGATTTTATTCCCATACTACCAGTAATATTTGTGGCTATTGGAATATTGATGTTGGCCATGGCTTTGCTTAATAAAAATAGAAAACAAAAACTACCGTATTAATGTTACAACCATCTTTAGAAAAAAACGATAGCAAAGCAAAGAAATTTATTTGGGCAGTTTCTATAATTGTATTTCTTGCTGTGGTGCTAATGAATAGATATAAATTGGAAGTGGCATTACCTTTTAATGTGCATGTGTTTGCTACTATAAATGCTGTAATAAATTCTTTGGTGGCTGTATTATTAATTGCAGGATTGATTACAGTAAAAAGCAAAAATTATTTGTTACACAAAAGAATCATGTTGTCTGCTATTGTTCTTTCAGTATTGTTTTTAGTAAGTTATATCTGCCACCATCTAATGGCTGGGGAAACAAGATATGGTGATATTAACCATGATGGCGTACTTGGCTTAGATGAGAAAATGATGGCAGGCGGTACAATAATAATTTATAAATTAATTTTATTTACACATATTCCATTAGCAGCTATTATACTTCCTTTTATTTTATTTTCTGCTTATCGTGCGCTTACAGGGGAGTATGAAAAACATAAACAACTAGTGCGCATAACTTGGCCTGTGTGGTTTTTTGTAGCGGTAAGTGGTGTGGTTGTGTATTGGATGATTAGTCCGTTTTATAATTGAGAACAATTTTACACAAATGATTTATTGCGCACAAGTCATCCCGCATTTCTTAACGTGGGCTGCGGCGTGAGCTGCTTTGTAGCTTTTGCCTTTGGCGAGAGTAAAACC
>JAYTLA010000059.1:0-12438 GCA_043729825.1 Ferruginibacter sp. | reverse complement strand
TTCATTTATATCTTCTTTTTTTACACATCCCACACTTATTCTGTACCAATTGCTATCGTCTTTTGCACCAAAACAATTAAATGGTACCATGGCTAATTTTGCTTCGTCCAAAATATAAGCAGTTACATCTGCCTGGGTTTGCAATATTTTTCCATTTACATTTTTGCTTACTAAATTTATCTGCACAGTAAGGTAAATAGCAGCTTGCGGCACAATAGCATCTACTGAAAATCCTTCGTTTTTTAGTGCAATAAATCCTTTATAAATATGTTGTAACCTATGTTCTACCTCGCTTTTATAAAGTGTAAAATAATCGCTAACGGCTGCTTCTTGTACTAAAAATTTAGCAACTGCTTTTTGCTCAGCCATGGGTGCCCATGCTCCCACATGACTGTTAATGGCTTTCATTTTAGCGATAACTTCTGCTGGGCCCATACTCCAGCCTACACGTACACCTGTAGCAGCAAAGGCTTTGCTTATACCATCTATAAAAATGGTATATTTTTTCATTTCGGGGCGAAGGCTTACAGGATTGTAATGCACCGTATTTCCAAACGTTAATGTCCAGTACATTTGATCGTACATTAAATATAATTTTTTTGTGCCTTCTGCACGGCTTGCGTTTTCTTCTAATACCAAATCGCAAATGGCCTCTAAATTTTCTTTTGTAAAAACCGTACCTGTTGGGTTTAATGGAGAGCATAAAGCTAATAATGATGCGCCTTTTGCATGTGGGCGAATTTGCTCAGTCGTAGGCATAAAATTATTTTCCTTGGTTGCATCTATCATTATATGCTCCCCTTCGGTAAAATGTGTATAGTGATTATTGTTCCAGCTCGGTACAGGGTAGATTACTTTATCGCCTTTATCTACAATGGCTCTATACACGGCATAAATAAGTGGACGGCCACCAGAGCCAATTAATATTTCATTAGCTGCAAAATCTAAACCTTCATTATTTTTTAAAAAACCAGCTACTGCTTTTCTTAAATCAGCTTCGCCATCAGCAATGGGATAATTTGTAAACCCATTTTCATATGCAGTTTTTATTTCTTCCAATAACAATGCTGGAATAGGAAACTGACTCGAATCAAAATCGCCAATTGTATAATTATAAATATGTTCTCCTTTTGCAATTTTGTCTTTTATTATGCCGCCTAGCTTTACAATCTCAGACCCAATCAACGTTTCGGCAAGCGTGCTCAATTTTATATTTTCCATTCAAATTCGTTTTAAAAAAGCGTAAAAGTAGAACGATTATTGTAAATATAGCCGATAACCATATTATTTCAAAGTGATGTTATGAATATTACTCATATATATTTATTAATTATATGCCTTTCTTATATTTTAAAATGCTTCATCATCAATAAAGAAAAAAAAGTTTTTTACCTTATCTTTACCCGAAACGAAAAATTTGTACGGCTTATGTTTAATTTAATACTTTTTGGCCCTCCGGGCAGTGGAAAAGGTACGCAGAGCGAAAAAATAATTGAAAAATACGGACTTGTGCATTTAAGCACAGGAGATTTATTGCGATCACAAATAGCACAACAAACTCCATTGGGTTTAGAAGCCAAAAAAATTATGGACAGAGGCCATTTGGTGCCTGATGAAGTGGTAGTGGGCATGATAAGCTCGGCCATAGATGCTAATCCTGAAGCTAAGGGTTTTTTGTTTGATGGTTTTCCACGTACGGATGCACAGGCAGAAGCTTTGGATAAATTATTGGATTTAAAAGGGTCACCTATTTCTGTAATGCTTGCATTAGATGTGAGTGAAGAGGAATTAGTAAAAAGATTAATAAAAAGAGGAGAAACAAGTGGGCGTAGCGATGATGTAAACGAAGAAATTATTGCAGCACGTGTATTGGAATATAAAACCAAAACCGAAGCCGTAGCAGATTATTACCGACAAACAGATAAAGTAGTAATGGTACCAGGCGAAGGCAGTATTAATGATATTTTTGAAAGATTGAGTAAAGAAATAGAAAGCAGATTGTAAGGTCTGCTTTTTTTAGTTTAGGCTGTTATTTTTAAAATATTTTACATCAATTATAGTCTCAGCCATTAAATTTTCTTAACTTTAATAATTACCGTTAGTTAGAGATAATTAAATTAGTAAAAAACCCTGCAGAGTTTTAAGTAGCCCTAACTAATTATTAATCATTAATTTAATAATTGTTTGATGCATGGATGCATCAAACAATTGTCGCTTATCAACATTTTATTCACATACTTAAATCTGTGTTAATGGAAGATTTAACTAGTTCTGCTGTGGACAGACAGAATATACTTAACAATAAATTTGCTATTGAGGCTCTAGAAACTAATTTCGGGTTAGGGGGAATGTTATTTGAGGATGAATATACGTTAACAATTCAGCAAGTATCCGATTTTTACGAAATTGATAGAACAACTGTAAATAGGCACATTAGCCAATTTGAAGGAGAATTAAAGCATAATGGTTATAAAGTACTCAAAGGGGTTAAACTAAAAGAGTTTAAAAATCAGTTTGGTCACTTATTAGAAGAGGGCGCAAAGGCACCACAATTAGGCGTTTTCAATTTTAGATCTTTCCTAAATCTTGGTATGCTTCTTACAGATAGCGAAAAAGCAAAAATGTTAAGAAGTAAAATGCTAGACATTGTCATTGATACATTAAATAAAAAACTTGGCGGCTCTACTAAATATATTAATCAAAGAGATGAAGATTTTTTTAGAACTATTTTAAAAGAACCACATTACAGAAAAGAGTTTACATCTGCTTTAAATCAATATGTAGAAATGGGGAATTTTAAATACGCTTTATTCACGGATAAAATTTATCAAGCTATTTTTAAGGAAAAAAATAAGGAATATAAAAAAATACTTCAGCTTGAAGATAAAGAAAATCCTAGAGACACTATGTACGCAGAAGTACTTACCATTATTTCTTCATTTGAAACAGGGCTGGCACATGAAATGGAAAAAAATTATAACAAAATAGGAAGAAAATTAACACCTCAAGAAATGGAAGGGTTACTTGAATCTTTTTCTTCGCACCCACTTTTTAAACCCCTTATTGAAGAGGCTTGTATAAAAATGGCAACTCGTGATTATGGATTTAGGAATATTGTACACGAAAATTTAAAAAGCTATATACAAAGCGTTCCACAAAGTGAGTTTGAAAGATTCCTTGGCGAAAAAAGCAAAACACTAGAAGAAAGATTGGAAGAAAATAAAGAAGTATTTATCAGATTAAAAGATAGGTAGTATGGCATTCATATTTTTTACAACAGAATATGCCGTAAAAACGCATGATAAAATAATTGAAATTTCGGGAGGTGCAAGTGGAATTCTTAACATTGGAATTCTAGATAGTGTATTGGAACATATACAAAACGATTTGTACTATACTGAGCTTGAAGATAAATTAACACATCTTGTATATGCAGTTAATAAGGGGCATGCATTTCAAGATGGAAATAAAAGATCCTCTATAGCATTGGGTGCTTTCTTTCTTGAATTAAATGGATTAGATGCTATCGTTTCAAAATTTATTATTGAAATGGAAAATATTGCTGTCCATATTGCTGACAATAGAATCGATAAAGAATTATTAAATGAAATAATTCAATCGCTAATTTATGAAGACGAATATTCAGAGGAAATAAAACTTAAAATTATTCATGCAATTACTGTAGAGCCATAATATATCCATTATAAAATTCCCTTGCTTTATTCGTTTTTCCTATCATAAATTTGACTATGCAAAAACTAGGAAATTATATTATAGGGAAATGGATAGAAGGTGACGGAGAAGGAACACAATTATACAATGCCGTAAATGGAAATACGATTGCCCATGCAACTTCGCAGGGATTAGATTTTGAAAGCATTTTAAAATACGCTAGAGAAGTGGGTAACCCAGCACTTCGCAAAATGACTTTTCAAGAAAGAGGCAGAATGCTTCGTGCGCTTGCCTTACACTTGCTAAAACACAAAGAAACTTTTTATGCTATTAGTTACCAAAGCGGTGCTACAAGGGTAGATAGCTGGATAGATATTGAAGGCGGTATTGGAAATTTATTTAGTAATGCTACACTTCGTAGAAAATTACCCAACGAAACTTTTTGCTTAGATGGCGATGCCATAAACCTCGGTAAAGAAAATACATTTATGGGGCATCATATTTTGGTGCCTAAAGAAGGGGTAGCAGTTCACATCAACGCATATAATTTCCCTGTGTGGGGAATGCTAGAAAAAATTGCTTGTAATTTATTGGCAGGTATGCCAGCTGTGGTAAAGCCTGCCACTGTTACATCATATCTTACAGAAGCGGTTGTGAAAGAAATTATAGCATCGGGTATTTTGCCAGAAGGTGCGCTACAGCTCATTTGTGGCAGCGCAGGCAGTATGCTCAATTTTGTTACAAGTCAAGATGTGGTAACGTTTACTGGCTCTGCAAGCACTGGTGTAAAATTAAAAAGCCATCCGACAATATTAAACGAAAGTGTACCGTTTAATATGGAGGCTGATTCATTAAACTGTATTGTACTCGGTACTGATGTAGAACCCAACATGCCTGAGTGGGATATTTTTATAAAAGAAATACGCAAAGAAATGACGGTGAAAGCTGGACAAAAATGTACAGGCATACGCCGCATATTTGTACCAGAAAATAAATTGGAAGATGTACAAAAAGCCATTGCAAAAGAATTGGATAAAACAACTATTGGAAATCCACTAAACGAAAAAGTGCGCATGGGTGCGCTTGCGGGGCAGGAGCAACGCAATGATGTACGCAGCCAAGTGCAAAAAATATTGGCATCATCACAAATTATTTATGGCTCACTGGATAGTGTTTCATTAATAGATGCAGATGAAAAAGCTGGAGCATTTTTAAGTCCGTTGTTGATGTTAAATACAAATCCGTTTAATAGTTTTGAACCACATAATATAGAGGCTTTTGGCCCCGTGAGTACCATTATGCCGTACAAAGATATTTATGATGCTATAGCATTAAGCAAAATGGGTAAGGGTAGTTTGTGTTCATCCATCGTAACGGCAGATGCAAGCATTGCCAAGCAATATGTAATTGGAGCAGCCACACAGCATGGTAGAATATTGGTGCTTAATGCCGCTTGTTCAAAAGAGAGTACTGGACATGGCAGTCCGCTGCCAAGCCTTGTGCATGGCGGCCCTGGGCGTGCAGGTGGTGGCGAAGAAATGGGTGGCTTGCGTGGTGTAAAACATTATATGCAGCGCACGGCTATACAGGGTTCGCCAGATATGATTACGGCCATAACCAATGTGTACCAAACTCATGCTACTGGTAATATTGATGACAAGCATCCATTTAAAAAGTATTTTGAAGAAATAAAAATAGGCGACCAACTTATTAGCAAAAAAAGATTGATAACGCCAGAAGATATTGATGCATTTGCAACGCTTAGTGGCGATCACTTTTATGCCCACAAAAGAGAAACAGATTTTACTGGCACCATGTTTACAGAGCAAGTGGCGCATGGTTATTTTATAATGAGTGCCGCAGCTGGTTTGTTTGTAGATAGTTTTGAAAAAAATCCCGTGTTACTTAATTATGGTATAGATGAATTGCGTTTTACCAAACCAGTGTATGCTGGCAATAGTATTTACATTCGTTTTAGTTGCAAAGAAAAAATACCGCAGGAGTTAAAAGATGTAAACCCCGATGTGGCTTTTGTGCATGGGCAAGATATACCAAAAGGGATAGTAAAATGGTTAGTAGAGATTTTTGATGATGCCGATGAGGCGGTTGGCGTGGGAACAATATTGACGATGGTGGAAGCCTCCCCAAACCTTCCGATTTAGTCGGAACTGGCTCTCCGAAGGAGGGGCTTAAAAGCAGAATATAAATTGTAATTTTAAAGAAAAATGTAAACTAATAGCCATGATACAAACAATAACCGAAGCATACGTAACCTCCGAAACCCACGCAGGTATTACTACCATAGAATTTAGCCATCCACAAAGCAATTCTATGCCAGCAAAGCAATTGGAAAAATTAGCCAACGAAATTGATTTTGCAGGTACGCACGACGAAACAAAAGTGATTGTATTAAAAAGTGCTGGTGAAAAAACATTTTGTGCTGGCGCATCATTTGATGAGCTTACGCAAATACAAAACGAAAAAGAAGGCGAACAATTTTTTAGTGGCTTTACCAATGTAATAAACAACATGCGTCGTTGCCCCAAATTTATCATTGCTCGTATACAAGGCAAGTGTGTGGGCGGTGGTGTGGGCATAGCAGCAGCTGCAGATTATGCTATTGCAACAGTTGGTGCAGATATAAAATTAAGTGAACTAGCTGTAGGCATTGGCCCATTTGTGGTAGGCCCGGCAGTAGAAAGAAAAATTGGCACTGCTGCATTTAGCGCATTGGCTATAGATGCTACGAGCTGGCGCAATAGTGAGTGGGCAAAGAAAAAAGGATTGTTTGCAGAAGTGCATGAGAATATAGAAAACATGGATGAGTCAGTAAAAAAATTGGCAAACACTCTCGCACATAGCAACCCCGAAGCTATGGCAGAACTAAAAAAAGTTTTTTGGAAAGGCACAGAACATTGGGATACACTTTTGCACGAGCGTGCACTAATCAGTGGAAAATTAATTTTAAGTGAGTTTAGTAAAAATGCGATAAATAAATTTAAGGCCAAATAAAAATCATTAAGCTTTTTTCTTAAATAAATTTTGGTAAATAGCTTTCCCCCAAGCCATAATTTTATCCTTGTTATTTAAAAGCCCATTTGCTGCGCCAGCATTAAGGGCTGTGCCTGCAAGTTTATTAAATATACCAGTACCAGCAAGCAACTTGCCACCCAGTACGCTTGTACCAATGCTGCCCGCGGCTTTTAATAATATACCACCAGTGCTACCATTTTCTGTTGCAGATTTAAATGCAGACTTTAATAAATTCTTCGGCT
The DNA here is from genome assembly GCA_043729825.1 of Ferruginibacter sp. Taxonomy (GTDB): domain Bacteria; phylum Bacteroidota; class Bacteroidia; order Chitinophagales; family Chitinophagaceae; genus Ferruginibacter. Next base: position 5,491 of record JAYTLA010000059.1, on the reverse strand, counting down.
TAAAAGATTCTACTATTTCGTTAACCTGTGTTTTGAGTAATTTTTCTTGTACGGTTTTACGGCTTTCTAGAGTGGCTATGGCCATATCTAAATCTCGTACATTATTTATTTGCATGGCTTATTCGTTTAGTTTTTTTATGATACTATTTGCTAGTGGGCTTTTTATCCATTTATCTCTGCTGATGTATAAAATTAACCCAATAATAAAATATGTAAATGCTAATAAAAAAAATGCATAGTACGTTTTACCCAACAACTCTCCTAGCCATAATCCTATTGCAATATTTAAAAGAATCAAAAAAATAATACCCACCCCACCTAATATTAATTGAGATGCAAGTGTGGAAAAAACATCGGATGATTTTTTTACTGTCTTTAGTTTTGCAAGCTCCACCCTTGTTTCTACATAGTTGCTGGTGCTTTCAAAAAGAGATTCTAGCGCATTTTTTGGTTGCTGGGTTTCCATTTGTTATTATTTATTGCGAATTTTTTATTTGCCACAAAAACGCCTTTGTCGGCAGACAGGTTGCACAAATGAACACGAATAATAAAAAGCATCAGAGAAAACCTGCCTTTGCCTTCAGGCATGTTCGAGTTATTAGTGGAAAATACAACTAAGAAAAATTACTAGGCTGCTCCCTCTGCGCTTTTCCTTTTTCCAAAATATCTTTCGCATCGCCTTTTATACTTTCGTATTTTTCTTTTAATACTTCTCCAAATTCGTTTACTTTTTCACGAACGGTATCACTAAGGCCTTCGCCTTTTTTTGCTAATTTTTTACGTGTGTCTTTTCCGCTTTCTGGTGCAAATAAAATACCCAATGCAGCGCCTACTGCTGCACCTACAATTACACCTGTTAATAATTTCTTGCTCATGGTATAAAATTTTAAATTGTTTTAGTATTTAAACTATGCTGCTAAAATGCTGCCAAGTTTTAAAAGCTGTTTTACAAACAATAAAAGGCTGCTCTTTTGTCATACAATAAGTGTATGGCATAAATGAAAAAACAAAGTAAGGCATAAAAAAAGCCTCCTGGATTGGGAGGACTTTCATAGAATTGTCTTTTAATGGTTTTTGATCGATATTGGAAGCTTTTACTTGGATATTGGATATTAAAGCTTTTGTGTTTTTCTTGGATGATGTAAAATTGCACATTTCTTTTTTTGTCCATTGTAGTTTGTGCTGTTAATGTATGGTAGTAGTTCTTCGTTGGTTTGCGAAGTTTTACTAATTCTTTTATAAATAATTGGTAATCAAATAAAACGAGCCGTACAAATTGCACAGCTCGTTTATTATAAAAATTTATTTTCTATATTTTATCTTACCAACTTCAATTCATTAATTAAATTTTTTGCGCCACCAAGTTTGTCCACGCACCATAATACATAGCGCACATCTACACATATCGTACGATTCAAGTCTTTATCAAATGCAATTTTATGACTTAAGGCTTCATAATTGCCATCAAAAGCTAAACCAATCAAATTACCATTGCCATCTATTACTGGCGAGCCGGAGTTACCACCAGTAATATCATTTGTTGTAATAAAACCAACTACCAAATCATTTCTACTCTTATCTATGTACTGACCAAAATCTCTTTTCTTTAATAATTCCACTTGCTTTGTTGGTAAGTCAAATTCATAATCGCCAGCTACATATTTTTCTAACAACCCTTTGCTTGTTGTTACAAAATCATATTTCACGGCATCTCTAGGCGCATAGCTTTTTACGTTTCCAAAACTTACACGCATACTAAAATTTGCATCAGGATACATTTTTGCTGCAGCTACAGGATCTTTTTCCATAATGCCTTTTAAATAGGCACGACCAAGCTCATTGTTTTTTGTAACAAAAGTTGTGTAAGATGGCGCATACTTTATGTTATAATTTTTTGCAAAAGACGATGCATAATCAAATGCAGGATCAGCTTGCAATGCTGCAGCATCTGGTGTTGCAATAAATACCGCCCATTTAGCATCATCCAATAGCATCGTTTTATCAAACAAATCTTTTGCCCATTTTTTATAAGTGGTTTCATCTTTCAAATCACCATAAGTTGCTTTCATTTTTTCGTAAAATCCAATCGGGTGTTGGTTCTTATCTACATCATTGTAAAACATCATTGCGGCAGCGGCTACAATTTTTTCATCGCTTGCTCTGTCGGCTCCTTCCATATATGCTTTACGCCCAGCTTCTGCAAAGGTTACTGCTTTCTTTAAATCATCTGCTGGTGCACCCACTTTTGTAAGCGCCGTTTCTATGCCTTGCAATTGTGCAGCAAAGGCAGTAATTGGCGAACCTAATATTCCTTCAATTAAATATTGGCGTTGCTTTGAGTATGGAGTCCATGTGGCATAGTTTGCAGCATAGTCACTCATTATATTTTGATAAGCTGTTTTGCCAGCAGCCCATTTTGTAAAACCATTTTCGTAAGCTTGCTTTTGATCAAATGTTTTAAACTTTATGAGTTGCTTTGTTTCACCATCAAAAAATTTCCAATAGTTAGCCACACCAGCATAATTGCTTGCCAATTTTAATTTTACCGCAGGGTCTTTTATCATTTGCTCATACATATTTTTCAAACGCATATCTCTCAAACCCACTAGCGATGGGTTTTCTATTTCATTTTTTAATTTTATGCCATAGCTTGTTTCATATCTATTTGTTCCACCAGGGTAACCATATATCATAGCATAATCGCCATCTTTTATTCCTTTAATACTTACTGGTAAAAAATGTTTTGGCTTAAGCGGCACATTGTCTGCACTAAAATCTGCAGGCTTGCCATCTTTACTACCATACACTCTAAAAATAGAAAAATCGCCAGTGTGACGTGGCCACTCCCAGTTATCTGTATCGCCACCAAACTTACCTACACTCTCTGGCGGTGCGCCCACCAAGCGTACATCTCTGTATGTTTTATACACATACATGAGGTATTGGTTTCCTTTAAACATGCTATACACCCTACCTGCCAATGCATTGTCTTTATCAAATACTTTATCGGTAATGGCTTTATAAACCTCGGGCATTTTTTTTGTACGGTCTGCCCAGCTCAATCCTTTTACGGCATCTTCTACTTCTTTGGTTACGTCCACAATTTTATCTAAAAACTGCACTGTTAATTTACTTTGTATTTCTTGCCCCATATTGTAGGCATAAAAACCATCACGCAAATAATTATGCTCTACCGAACTGGCTGTAGCTATTGCATCGTAGCCACAATGGTGGTTCGTAAATATTAAGCCTTTATCACTCACTATTTCGCCAGTGCAACCGCCACCAAAAATAAGTATGGCGTCTTTTAACGATGATTTATTTACAGAGTACAATTGCTCTTTGGTGAGTTTAAGCCCACGCTTTACCATATCATTATACACCTGCTGCCCTAGCAACATTGGAAGCCACATACCTTCATCGGCCTGTGCTTTAAAAATGCTCGTAACGAGTACAAGCGAAACAATAAATTTTTTCATATATAGCTTTTAAAATTTGTGATACGAATGTAGGAATTTTGGTTGTATTTGTAAAAGGAATTTGGGGCTGTGGGCTTCAGTATTTTGATGAACATTTGATCGGGCTATTCGTTCCAATCTTTTTTTCGTTCCTCAAAAAAGGATTTCCACTTCTATCCCGCAGCTTTTCATCAGTAAATTATTTTTCAACTTTTATTATGCAATAGATAAAAAATATTTGTAAAGAAAATTGTAATGGAGTTTAATTCCTTTCACTCAGCTCCAACCACCTCATTTCTTTTTCATCCAGCGCAGCAATAATGTCATTTACCCGCACACCGATTTTTTGTATTTCTTCGTAAGGAATGTTTTCACTCATTTTTAATTCGAGTGTTTCTTTTTCTTTTTGCAAAGCAGGTATTTCTTTATCTAAACTTTCTAATTCATTCTTTTCTTTAAAGGATAATTTCTTTGCAACACTAGTATTGGCAGTAGTTTCAACTGGAGCTTGAATTTTTTCTTCTATACTTACCATATTCATTTTACCATCATCTTTTCTTGTACCGGCTTCTATTTCTTTTAAGTAAGAACGATACTGTGTGTAGTTGCCTGGGAAATCTTTTATTACACCTTCTCCTTCAAATGCAAAAAGATGTTCTACCATTCTATCCATAAAATAACGATCGTGGCTCACAATTAAAATACAACCAGGAAAGTCCATTAAAAATTCCTCTAGTGTACGTAAGGTTTGTAAATCCAAATCATTGGTAGGTTCATCCAATATTAAAAAATTAGGATTAACAAACAATACACTCATTAAATGCAAGCGTCTTTTTTCACCGCCACTTAGTTTGCTCAGTGGTGTAAATTGTTGCTGTGCATTAAAACCAAATTTTTCCATAAACATGCTAGCACTAAGCTTTGTGCCATCTGCCAACGGAAAATATTCTGCCATATCTTTTACATATTCAATAGCACGTTTATCTTCTTTATACGATAACCCTTCTTGGTTAAAATTGCCAAATACCACCGTATCTCCATGGTTTATTTTTCCGCTATCTGGCTCTTCTTGTTGCAAAGCAATTTTAAGAAAAGTAGATTTGCCCACCCCATTTTTTCCAACAATACCAACTCGTTCGCCACGTTTAAATGTATAATCAAAACCTTTCATGATAAGCTTATCGCCATACGACTTGCTCACTTTTTTCATTTCTAAAATCTTACCGCCAAGCCTAGTCATTTTTACTTGTAGGCTTACCTCTGCATCTTCTTTTTTTACAGCAACTCTTTCCTCTACATCTTTAAATGCATCTTGCCTGCTCTTGCTTTTTACTGTACGAGCTTTTGGTTGCTTACGCATCCACTCCAATTCTTTTCTAAAAATATTTTTATCTTTTTGAAATTCACTCACCTCTATTTCTTGTCTCAAACTTTTTTGCTCTAAAAAATAATCGTAATCACCTTTATACACAAATAGTTTTTCTTCATCCATTTCTATAATCTCATTACACACCGTATCTAAAAAATAACGATCATGCGTTACCAACAAAATCGTCATTTTATGTGTGCCTAAAAAATCTTCCAACCACTCAATCATACTTACATCTAAATGGTTGGTAGGTTCATCCATTATAAGTAAGCATCTGCCTTCGTGCAATTGCGCCTCTATTAATGCTTGTGCCAATGCTACTCGCTTGCGTTGCCCACCACTAAGCGTACTCATCACCGCCTCTATATCATGTAGGTTTAGTTTTCCTAAAATTTGTTTTAGCTCACTTTCAAAACTCCAAGCGTTCAATTCTTCCATTCTCCCCATTATTTCAGAAAGCAAATCCATGTCCTCATTGCCTTCATCTAAATATTTTTCATACTCACTTACCGTTTTTATTACAGGGTTATCTAGTCGCAAAACATTTTCACGAATTGTTTTATCTTCCATAAACGGCGTATCCTGCTGTAGCATAATCACTTTTACATCTTTATGTACCCACACAGTGCCTTCATCGGCCGTTTCTAAATTTGCAAATATTTTG